>NZ_RZTO01000029.1:0-17085 GCF_003997225.1 Mesorhizobium sp. M2C.T.Ca.TU.002.02.1.1 | reverse complement strand
GGCCGCGCGATCCTTCGACGACATATGCAGCGCACTCAAGGACATATGCGACCTGTTCGACCCGCTACAGTGCAGAAACTTCTTCAAAGCTGCCGGTTATGAGGCCAATTAAACGCGACATGCTTTATGCCGACGTGGCGACGCCGCCGACTGTCGAGGAATTGGTCGCGGTACTCGGCGCGCGCTGGGAAAAATTCCGCGACGGGTTCCGCATGCCGGTGGTGAAGACGGTGCCGCGGCGTGCCATCTTCGGCATCGTGCAATATGTCGCCTGGAAACGCTCCGGACAGCGCACGCCCGAGCAGATCGACGCGGCTTTCGCCGCGGCGGCCGATCCGGTCAGCACCGCTTCGACCACGCTCGACAGCGCCAGGCGCTGACTTCTTCCAAAAGCTTTGAAGCCGTCAGCGATGGCTGCCGAGGCTGGCGTACATGCCGGTGGTGCGGAACTGCGTCGGGTTGATGCCGTAGCAACGGCGAAAGACCTTGGAGAAATAGTTCGCATCCTCGAAGCCGCACAGCACCGCGACCTCCTTCACCGGCAGGAAATCCGCCTTGGTGAGCAGCTTCGCCGCGCGCTGCAGGCGCTGCTGCAGGACGAATTCGGCCGGCGGCAGTCCTTCGCTCTCGGCGAAGCAGCGCGAGAAATGGGCGCGGCTGAGGCCGCTGATCTCGACCAGCTCCGCCACCGGCAGCGGCTTGTCGAGATTGGCGTTGATGTGGTCGATGACCGGCTGCATGGCGCTCTGCTTCTCGGCGAAGGCGTGCGAGCCGAAGACGTCGTCGTAGAGCGCCATCGCCGCCTCATAGGCGATCGCCGAGGCAGCGCCGGGCGAAGCCGCGCCCTTGATCAGCCGCAGGCTGCAATCGGCGAGATGGTCGATGGTCGCCGGCTGCAGCCGGAACACCGGGCCGGAGACGCTCAGGATCGACTTGTGGATGCGCAGCGCCTCCTCGCCATTCATCGAAATCCAGAAATATTCCCAGCGGTCGCCCTTGGCCAGCCAGTAGCGATGGTTGTGCGGCACCAGAACCAGCAGCGTGTCGTTCGCCTGCAGGCGATAGTTGCGGTTCTCGTAGCGCAACTGGCCGGTGCCTCCGATCGTATGCTGGAGCACCGTGAATGGGGTCTGGCCGCGCCTGCGCCCGTCCCAGTCATATGTCTCGTCCTCTCGCACTTCGTAACCGGTGCTGGTCGGCATGGCATGCAGGCGCTGGCGGCCGCGCGGCAGCGAGATCGTGCGCATCAGCTTTCCGTTGGCGATCAGATCCCGCAGCACAAAATTACCCTCGAAAGCATAATCCTTCTCTGGCCGCGCCGGCGAATAAGCGCATAATCGGGCCCTCAAGAACGCGACAGACCCGCGGTCGAGGAGCGGGCGGGAGGAGAAAGGCCGGATTTCCGGCTTTGAGCGGTGCGTGCGCAACGGCGCGCGGCCCTATCCTCCCTTGCTGCTCCTTGCCTAGCATTCGAACGGATCGAGGTGAAGGTGATGAGCTTCAAAATCGCTATTATCGGCGCCGGCAGCGTCGGCTTCACCAAAAAGCTGTTCACCGACATCCTGTGCGTGCCGGAATTCAAGGACATCGAATTCGCGCTGACCGATGTCAGCGAGCACAATCTTTCGATGATCAAGGCGATCCTCGACCGGATCGTCGAGGCCAACAAATTGCCAACCAGAGTGACCGCGACCACGAATCGCCGCGAGGCGCTGGAGGGCGCGCGATACATCATCAGCTGCGTGCGCGTCGGCGGGCTGGAGGCCTATGCCGACGACATCCGCATTCCGCTGAAATATGGCATCGACCAGTGCGTCGGGGACACGATCTGCGCCGGCGGCATCCTCTACGGCCAGCGCAACATCCCGGTGATCCTCGACTTCTGCCGGGATATCCGCGAGGTCGCCGACACCAACGCCAAGTTCCTCAACTATGCCAACCCGATGGCAATGAACACATGGGCGGCGATCGAGTACGGCAAGGTGGACACGGTCGGGCTCTGCCATGGCGTGCAGCACGGCGCCGAGCAGATTGCCGAGGTGCTCGGCGCGAAATCGCCCAGGGAGCTCGACTATGTCTGTTCCGGCATCAACCACCAGACCTGGTTCATCGAGCTCAGGCTGAACGGGCGGCCGATCGGCAAGGACGAGCTCGTCGCCGCCTTCGAGGCGCATCCCGTCTATTCGAAGCAGGAAAAGCTCAGGATCGACGTGCTGAAGCGCTTCGGCGTCTACTCGACCGAGAGCAACGGGCATCTTTCCGAATACCTGCCCTGGTACCGCAAGCGCCCCGACGAGATCACGCGCTGGATCGACATGTCCGACTGGATCCATGGCGAGACCGGCGGCTATCTGCGCTACTCGACCGAGACCCGCAACTGGTTCGAGACCGAATATCCGCAATTCCTCGAAGCGGCCTCGAAGCCGATCGACCCGGCAAAACGCTCCAACGAGCATGCCAGCCATATATTGGAGGCGCTGGAGACGAACCGCGTCTATCGCGGCCATTTCAACGTCCGGAATGAAGGCGTGATCACCAACCTGCCGCAGGACGCGATCATCGAATCGCCCGGTTTCGTCGACCGTTTCGGCATCAACATGGCCGCCGGCATCACGCTGCCGGAAGCATGTGCGGCCACCTGCATGGCCTCGATCAACGTGCAGCGCATGTCGGTGTATGCGGCCATCGCCGGCGACATCGATCTCTTGAAGCTCGCCGTGCTGCATGATCCGCTGGTCGGCGCCGTGTCGACGCCGGAGGAGGTCTGGCAGATGGTGGACGAGATGGTGGTCGCCGAAGCCGCATGGCTGCCGCAATATGCGCACGCCGTTCCGGCGGCAAAGGAGCGGCTTTCGAAATCCAAGGTCAAGACCCGTGAATGGGCAGGCGCTGCGCGGCGCAACGTGCGCTCGATCGAGGAATTGCGCGCTGAAAAGGCGGCGCTGAAACAGGCCGGCTGAAATCGCCAGCCGGGCGGACATGCAGGAGGCACGTCCGCCGGATCAGCCGTCCAGAAACAAGAGGCGGGCAGCAGCAGGCGTCCAAAAACAACTGGGAGGAGACGATGAGGATTTTGCGCAGAATTGGCTTTACCGCCGGACTGGCGATGAGCGTTGCCGTTCCGGCATACGTCTTCGCATCCGAGCCGACGATCCCGCCCGAGCCGGCGACGTTTCCGGCCGAAGGCAAGATCCATTATGTGGCGCGCGACTCCATCCTGGAGTTCAAGGCGCTGCCCGAATATCACGAACCGGACTGGGTGACCGAGAAATACGTCAAGACCGGCAAGCTGCCGCCGGTCAAGGACAGGCTGCCGAAGGAACCGCTGGTCTTCAAGACCGGCAACATGCCGGACGGCATCGGCGTCTATGGCGACACGATGCGCCATGTCATCGGCGGCAGGCCGGAAGGCTGGAACTACGGCGCCGGCCAGACCCAAGGCTGGGGCGGCATCGATATCGGCCTGTCCGAATGCCTGACGCGCACGGCGCCGCTGTTCCAGGTCGAGGCCAAGGACACCGAGCCGCTGCCGAACCTCGCCAAGAGCTGGGACTGGTCGAGCGACGGCCATAAGCTCACCATGCATCTGATCGAAGGCGCCAAATGGTCCGACGGCGCGCCCTTCAACGCCGACGACGTGATGTTCTACTGGGACGACGAGGTCGTCGATCCGAATGTCTCGCCGCTGAACGGCGCGACGCCGGAAACTTTCGGCGTCGGCACGACGCTGAAGAAGATCGACGACTACACCGTCGAGTGGACGTTCAAGGACGCCTTCCCGCGGCAGTACCTCTACGCGATGGCCTACGGCACTTTCTGCCCCGGCCCCTCGCATATCCTCAAGCCGCAGCATCCGAAATATTCGAAGAACACCTACGACCAGTTCAAGAACGCCTTCCCGCCCGAATACATGAACATGCCGGTGATGGGCGCCTGGGTGCCGGTGGAGTACCGGCCGGACGACATCATCGTCATGCGCCGCAATCCCTATTATTGGAAGGTCGATGAGAAGGGCAACCAGCTGCCCTACCTCAACGAGCTGCACTACAAGCTCTCGACCTGGGCCGATCGCGACGTCCAGGCTGTTGCCGGCTCGGGCGACTTCTCCAACCTCGAGCAGCCGGAAAACTTCGTCGCCTCGCTGAAGCGCGCGGCCGACAAGAACGCGCCTGCACGCCTTGCCTTCGGCCCACGCCTGATCGGCTACAATCTGCGCATGAATTTCTCCGCCAATGGCTGGGGCAACCCGGACGAGCGCGGCCAGGCTATCCGCGAACTGAACCGCAACGAGGACTTCCGCAAGGCCGTCACCATGGCGCTCGACCGCAAGGCGTTGGGCGACTCGCTGGTCAAGGGCCCGTTCACCGCCATCTATCCGGGCGGCTTCTCGTCAGGCACGAGCTTCTATGACCGCAAGTCGACGGTCTACTATCCGTTCGACCTCGAAGGCGCCAAGGCCCTGCTCGCAAAGGCCGGCCTCAAGGATACGGACGGCGACGGCATCGTGAACTTCCCGGCCGGCACGGCCGGCGGCAAGGATGTCGAGATCGTGATGCTGGTCAACAACGACTACACGACCGACAAGAGCCTCGCCGAAGGCGTGGTCGCGCAGATGGAGAAGCTCGGCCTCCGGGTCGTGCTCAACGGGCTCAACGGCACGCAGCGCGATGCCACGCAATATTCCGGCCGCTTCGACTGGCTGATCCGGCGAAACGAAACCGAGCTCACATCCGTCGTTCAAAACACCGAGCAGTTGGCGCCGGTCGGGCCGAAGACCAGTTGGAACCATCGCGCCCCGGAAAGCGGCCAGGTCGACCTGATGCCCTTTGAAAAGGACCTCGTGGATATCGTCAACAAGTTCGCGTCCACGCAGGACAACGACCAGCGTGCCAGCCTGATGCGGAACTTCCAGAAGATTTCGACCGAGCACGTCTACAATGTCGGCCTGACGGAATATCCGGGCGCGCTGATCGTCAACAAGCGCTTCTCCAACATCCCGCAGGGCACGCCGATCTACATGTTCAACTGGGCCGAGGATTCGATCATCCGCGAGCGCGTGTTCGTCAAGGCGGACAAGCAGGCAAAATATGAGTTGTTCCCCGAGGAGCTTCCCGGCAAACCGGGAAGCAAGGGGCCGATGGATTAAGTCTTACCTCCCCTGACCGAGAGACGTCCGGCCGCGCCGCGGCGTGGCCGGACGAAGCGAAATCTCCGAACGCTCCCGAGGGGAGCGGCGGGCAGACAAGAAGGCGGACGATCCGATGCTGCGATTCCTGCTCATGCGCATCGCCTCGGCGATTCCGGTTTTCGCAATCCTGAGCCTCGTCACCTTCGCCATCATCCAGGCTCCGCCCGGCGACTATGCCGACTACATCAAATCGCAGCTCATCAACCAGGGCGGGGCCTCCTATGCGCAGGCGGAGGCGCAGGCACAGGCCTATCGCGTCGAGCATGGCCTCGATAAGCCGCTGCCCGTCCAGTATCTCAACTGGATCGGCGGCATCGTCACCCGAGGCGATTTCGGCTACAGCCTCTATTACAACAAGCCGGTGGCCGATGTGGTGGGCGAGCGGCTGCCGCGCACTCTGTTGCTTGCTCTGGTCTGCCACTTGCTCGCCTCGGTGCTCGGCATCAGCTTCGGCATATGGGCGGCGACGCGGCAGTATAGCTGGATCGATTCGACGCTGTCGGCGATCTCATTCCTCGGCATGACGGTGCCGCGCTTCCTGATGGCGCTGATCATCGTCTATCTGCTGGTCTTCCAGTTCAACGTGTCGGAGATCGGCTCGTTCTTCTCGCCGCAATATGGCGGCGCGCCATGGTCGTGGGCGAAGTTCGTCGACCTGGTCAAGCATGTCTGGCCGGTTGTGGCGATCGCGACCTTTGGCGGGCTCGCCTACAACATGCGCGTCATGCGCGGCAATCTGCTCGACACGCTCAACGCCCAATATGTCGAGACGGCGAAGGCCAAGGGATTGACCGGGGGCGCCGTCGTCATGCGCCACGCCGTGCCCAACGCGCTGCATCCCTTGGTCATGTATCAGGGCGTGGTGCTGCCCTATATGCTGACCGGCGAGATCGAGACGGCGATCATCTTCGCGCTGCCCACCGTCGGTCCGGCGATCGTCGGCTCCATGGCGGTGGGCGACGTCTACGTGACCGCCACCTTCATGATGGTGCTGTCGGCGACGCTGATCGTCGGCAACATCATCGCCGACATGCTGCTGGTGCTGCTCGATCCCCGCATCCGCCAATTCGGGGAGCGCTAGATGCTGGCGCGCGACCCCTCCCCGCGGCCCCTCGCGCCCTTGCCGGCGGAAAGCGTGACCTTGGCCGAGCCGGCGCATGGCAATGAGAGCTACATCGCGCTGGTCTGGCGCCGGCTGAAGCGCTCCTGGACCGGCATGGCCGGGCTCTTCCTGGTCGTGCTCCTCCTTGTCATGGCGGTGTTTGCCGAATTCCTGGCGCCGATGGACCCGAAGGCGACCGACGTCGCCTTCGCGCCGCCGCAAGTGCCCGTTTTCCACGACAAGGACGGCAATTTCGTCGCGCGGCCCAGAGTCTATGCGCTGGCCGACTCGGCCGATCTCGATCCGGTCACCTTTCAGCCAATCGTCGGCCCCGACTACGATCATCCGCGGCTGCTCGGCTTCTTCGTGGAGGGCGCGTCTTACAGGCTGTTCGGGCTGATCCCGGCGGAC
The DNA here is from genome assembly GCF_003997225.1 of Mesorhizobium sp. M2C.T.Ca.TU.002.02.1.1. Classification (NCBI taxonomy): domain Bacteria; kingdom Pseudomonadati; phylum Pseudomonadota; class Alphaproteobacteria; order Hyphomicrobiales; family Phyllobacteriaceae; genus Mesorhizobium; species Mesorhizobium sp. M2C.T.Ca.TU.002.02.1.1. The sequence goes on along the minus strand of NZ_RZTO01000029.1, from coordinate 10,384 downwards.
CGGCATTTCTTTGCCTCGATGGACGGCCAGCCGGTGCATTTCCTAGGCACCGACAAGTTCGGCCGCGATGTGCTGTCGCGCGCCATCCACGGCTCGCGCGTGTCGCTGATGATCGCGCTGACGGTGGTCTTCATCATCACCGTGATCGGCACCAGCGTCGGCATGGTCTCCGGTTATTTCGGCGGCAGGTTCGACGTCTGGGTGCAGCGCTTCGTCGAACTTGTGCTCGCCTTCCCACAATTGCCGCTCTATCTGGCGCTGACGACGCTGATCCCGGTCACCGCGCCGACCAACGTCTTCCTCGCCTTCGTCATCATCGTCATGTCGGCGCTGGGCTGGGCGCAGATGTCGCGCGAGGTGCGCGGCAAGACGCTGGCGCTGGCGCGGATCGACTATGTGCGCGCCGCCATGGCGGTCGGCGCCACCGACCGGCGCATCATCATGCAGCACATCTTCCCCAATGTGATGAGCCACGTGATCGTCGCCGTGACGCTGGCGATCCCGACCGTGGTGCTTCTGGAATCCTTCCTCGGCTTCCTCGGCTTCGCGGTGAAGCCGCCGCTGATCTCGTGGGGTCTGATGCTGCAGGACACCGCGACCTATTCGGTCATCGGCACCTATCCCTGGATCCTGTCGCCGGTCGGCTTCGTGCTGATCACCGTGTTTGCCTTCAACGCGCTGGGCGACGGCCTGCGCGATGCCGTCGATCCCTATTGAGGTGGCCGGGATGACGACGATCGCGCTTGCAGACAATTTCGCACCGGCGGTCCGGCTCGACCACGCCGCGCGCCATGAACAGCCCATCATCGACGCCCGCAACATCGAGGTCGCCTTCAAGGTCGAGCATGGCACCGTCGAAGCGGTCAAGGACGTCTCGTTCCAGCTCTATCGCGGCGAGACTATCGCGATCGTCGGCGAATCCGGCTCCGGCAAGTCGGTGACGGCGCGCACGGTCATGGGGCTGTTGACGCGACGCGCGACCGTGTCGCCGCGGTCGAGCGTCGACTATCTCGGGCAGAACATCCTGAAATTCCCCGAGCCCGCCCGGCGCAAGCTGCGCGGCAACCGCATCTCGATGATCTTCCAGGAGCCGATGAGCTCGCTCAACCCGATCTACACGGTCGGCGGCCAGATCGTCGAAGCGATCCGGGTGCACCGGAAAGTGAGCCGCAGGGAGGCCTGGGCGCGCGCGCTGGAGCTCCTCAAGCATGTCCAGATCCCCGAGCCGGAAGCGCGGCTCAAGCAATATCCGCATCAGCTTTCCGGCGGCCAGCGGCAGCGCGTCATGATCGCCATGGCGCTCGCCAACGACCCCGACGTGCTGATCGCCGACGAGCCGACCACGGCGCTCGACGTCACGGTGCAGGCGCAGATCCTCAACCTCATCCGCAATCTTCAGAAAGAGCTGAAGATGGCGGTGATCCTGATCACCCACGACCTCACCGTGGTGCGCAAATTCTCCGACTATGTCTATGTCATGCAGCATGGCGAGATGCGCGAGCACAACGTCACCGAGCGGCTCTTCGCCAATCCCCAGCATCCCTACACGCAACGGCTGCTTGCCTCCGAGCCGCATGGGCGGCCGAGGCCGCTGCCGGAGGGCAGCGGCACCATCATCGAGGCGAACGGCGTGCGCGTCTGCTTCATGCTGCGCCACGGCTCCTTCCTGAAGCCGGACTGGCGCGAGCTGGTCGCGGTCGACGACCTCGACCTGAAGCTTTGCCGCCACGAGACGCTGGGTCTGGTCGGCGAATCCGGCTCCGGCAAGACAACGTTCGGCCAGGCGCTGCTCAGGCTGCAGGATGCCAAGCGCGGCGAAATAAGCTTCGACGGCCAGCCGATCGACAAGCTCACGCGCGCCGAAATGCGGCCGCTGCGCTCACGCATGCAGATCGTGTTCCAGGACCCGTTCTCCTCGCTCAACCCGCGCATGACGATCGGCCAGATCATCGAGGAAGGGCTGGTCGTCAACAGGCTGGGCGCGAACCGGCGCGAACGGGTCGAGCGGGTACGCGAAGCGCTGGTCAGCGCCGGCATGCCGGGCAACATCCTGTCGCGCTTCCCGCACGAATTCTCCGGCGGCCAACGGCAGCGCATCGCGATTGCGCGCGCCATTGCGCTGGAGCCGGAATTCATCCTGCTCGACGAGCCGACATCGGCGCTCGACCTTTCCGTCCAGGCGCAGATCATCGACCTGCTGCGCAAGCTGCAGGACGAGCGGGGCTTGAGCTACCTCTTCATCTCGCACGACCTCAAGGTGGTGCGGGCGCTGTGCCACCGCGTCATCGTCATGCAGCACGGCAAGATCGTCGAGCAGGGACCCGTCGACGAGGTCCTTTCCAATCCCAAGACCGCCTACACCGAACGGCTCGTCAGGGCCGCTTTCGACGTGGCCTAGAAGTGCCGGAGGTTTTTACAGTGGCAAGAAATCCCAGGATCGCGTTCATCGGCGCCGGTTCGACGGTGTTCATGAAGAACATCGTCGGCGACGTGCTGCAGCGGCCGGCGCTGTCGGGCGCCACCATCGCGCTGATGGACATCAACCCGGAGCGGCTGGAAGAGAGCGCCATCGTCGTCAACAAGCTGATCGCCACGCTCGGCGTCAAGGCGAAAGCCGAGACCTATTCGGATCAGCGCAAGGCGCTGAACGGCGCGGACTTCGTCGTCGTCGCCTTCCAGATCGGCGGCTACGAGCCATGCACCGTCACCGACTTCGAGGTGCCGAAGAAATACGGCCTGCGCCAAACCATCGCCGACACGTTGGGCGTCGGCGGCATCATGCGGGGCCTGAGGACCGTTCCGCATCTGTGGAAGATCTGCGAGGACATGCTCGCCGTCTGCCCGGAGGCGATCATGCTGCAATATGTCAACCCGATGGCGATCAACACCTGGGCGATCGCCGAGAAATACCCGACGATCAAGCAGGTCGGGCTCTGCCATTCGGTGCAGGGCACGGCGATGGAATTGGCGCACGACCTCGACCTTCCCTATGAGGAGATCCGATACCGCTCGGCCGGCATCAATCACATGGCGTTCTATCTCAAATTCGAGCATCGCCAGGCGGACGGCTCCTATCGCGACCTCTATCCGGACCTTGTCCGCGCCTATCGCGAAGGCCGCGCGCCGAAGCCGGGCTGGAACCCGCGCTGCCCGAACAAGGTGCGCTACGAGATGCTGACCCGGCTCGGCTATTTCGTCACCGAAAGCTCGGAGCATTTTGCAGAGTACACGCCTTATTTCATCAAGGACGGGCGGCCCGACCTGATCGAGAAATATGGGATTCCGCTCGACGAGTATCCAAAACGGTGCATCGAGCAGATCGAGCGCTGGAAGGGACAGGCCGAAGCCTACCGGTCGGCCGACCGGATCGAGGTCGAGCAGTCGAAGGAATATGCATCCTCGATCATGAACTCGGTGTGGACCGGCGAGCCGTCGGTGATCTACGGCAATGTCCGCAACAATGGCTGCATCACCTCGCTGCCTGCCGATTGCGCGGCGGAAGTGCCGTGCCTGGTCGATGCCTCCGGCATCCAGCCGACCTATATAGGCGACCTGCCGCCACAGCTGACGGCGCTGATCCGCACCAACATCAATGTGCAGGAACTGACGGTCCGGGCGCTCACGACCGAGAACCGCGAGCACATCTACCATGCAGCGATGATGGACCCGCATACCGCGGCCGAGCTCGACCTCGACCAGATCTGGTCGCTGGTCGACGACCTGCTTGCCGCGCATGGCGATTGGCTGCCGGCCTGGGCGCGCAAGGGCGGCAGGAGCAAGGCCGCCTGACCGGAGCTGCGCAAGAACCTTGCATCAGGACGGGTCGATCTTGCGGGATCTCACCGACGGCGCTTGTACAGACGTTCCCTGCGTATGTGGTCGACCGCCACTGCGCAGATAAGGATCGCGCCGATGATGATGCTGTTGTACTGGGGCGGCACGCTGGCAACGATGAGAGCGTTGTCGATTGCCGATAGCAAGAGGGCGCCAACGGCGACGCCGGTGATCGTTCCGAGGCCTCCGAGCAGGCTTATCCCACCGATGAGCACAGCCGTTACGACCGAGAGCGTGACCGAGGGGCCACCGGCGGCGACCTGGCCGCTTCCAACGCGCGCCGCGTAGATGACGCCGGCAAGGCCGGCGGTGGCGCCGGCGGTGACATACAGGATCGTATCGAGCCTGTTGACCTTGAGGCCGTTGGCGATCGCGGCTTTGCGATTGCCCCCAAGCGCACGTGTCTCAACACCGAACGGCGTCTGCTCGAGCAGGAACCAGAAGAGCAGCCCCAGCGCGACGGCATAGAGAACGATGTAGGGGATGCCGAACACCGCTCCCTGCCCCAAGGCCTGGAATGTCTCGGGCAGCGGAACAATGTCTTCTCCGCCAGTGAATTCGACGCATAACCCGCCGACGATGAAGAAGGTGCCCAGGGTCGCTATGATGGGAGGCACGTGCAGCCGCTCGATGATCAAGCTGTTGACGTATCCCACAGCAGCACCGGCCGCCACTCCCGCCAGGATCGCGAGCGGCCAGGGCGCGCCCCACACCAGCAACCACGCGCAGACGATGCCGCCGAGCGTAAAGACGGCACCCACGGAGAAATCGAGCCCGCCGCCGATCATGAGCAGGGAAGCGCCGCAGCCCATGACGAAATATATCACCGCCGCGCGGGCGATATCGGTCAGATTTGCCGGGTTGAGGAATGCGGGGTTGCGAAGAGTGGCAACAATGCCAACGGCCACGATGACTGCCAGCAATGTCGTTTCCTGGCGCAACATCACTGCCGAAAGGGCACTTTGCGAGGGTGACGAAGATCGGTGTTCTGCCTGTTCGCTGGCCACGGTTTCGGTCCCCTCGTTCACGCAAAGGTCGGGTCGGAACTGGCAGCGTCGCCGCGGATCGCGCCGGTGATCAGTCCGATGATTTCGTCGCGGCTGGTATCTTTGGTGCGGCGCGTCGCGACGGAGCGTCCCAGCCGCATGACGGTGATGCTGTCCGTGTTGCGAAACACGAAATCCATGTCGTGGCTGATGCAGATGACGGCCTTGCCCTGCTGCCGGAGCTCGCCGAGGATTTCTCCCACATGGGCCGTCTCCCGGACTCCGAGCGCGGCGGTCGGCTCATCCAGAAGCATGATGGGAAGATCCATCCGAACGGCGCGGGCTATGGCGACGATTTGACGTTCGCCTCCGGAAAGGAGGCCGATCTGCGTGCGGACCGAACCGACCCTTATCTTCAGGTCGTCCAGCACCTTGGCGGCTTCCTTCTCCATGCGGCGTCGGTCCAGCCGGAAGCGCCCTCTGCGCGGAATTGCTCCCAGAGCCATGTTCGTGGCGATGTCCAGGCATTCGACAAGCGCGAGGTCCTGATGGACAACCGATATGCCGAGGCGATGGGCTTCCGACGCGTCGCGCATCTCAACGGATTTTCCGCCCAGCCGCAGTTGCCCCTGATCCGGACGGAAAATCCCGCACATTATCTTCAGGGTAGTCGACTTGCCGGCCCCGTTGTCGCCGACAATGGCATGGATTTCGGCTGCCATGGCCGTGATGTCGACGTTCGACAATGCCTTGACGTTGCCGAACGACTTGACCACCCCCCGCATCTCCAGCGCGGGCGCCGGAATGTCCGGCCGGGCGATCGCCATCACTGCCATCCCTTGGCGAGATACTCCTTGTAGTCGTCCGCGCCGAACATGCGCACGCCAACGTCGATTTGCGGCTGAACCGTCTCGCCATGGGCGATAGCCTTGACGGAATCGACCATCTTCGAACCCGCGGTACAAAGATCCTGCAGCATCAGCTTGTAGACGGTGCCGTCGGCAAGTCCTTGCTCACCGCCACCTGCCGTACCGTTGGCGACGAATACGACCTTGCCGGTCAGGCCCTTGGATTTGATGGCGGCGGTCCCACCCTGGGTGGCGGTTCCCATATGCGAGGCGATGACGTTGACATCGGGATGCGCCGTGAGAAGGGCATTGGCCTGGTCCAGCGCCTTGCTCGCGTCGTCGTTGGTGTAGACCACGGCGGACACGGTGACGTTTTGGGTCTTCGCGGCCGCCGCCGTGAACCCGTCGACGAAGGCTTTGGCCGCGCCGCTCGGTCCTTGCGCCATCAGCCCGACATGCTGCGGCCCCTCGCGCTTCGCTATCGCGTCGACAAAGATCTCGCCGACCCGGGTGAAGTTCGCCCCGATGTTCACGTTCGAACCGGATTCCGTCCCGGAAGCGCCATAGAACGTGCCGACCGTAATTCCCGCCTTCCCCGCCTGTTGAAGCACGGGAACAAATCCCGCCGTCGCCGGAAAGGTCAGTATCGCTCCGGCCTTGTTGGCGATGCCCTGCTGAATCTGCTGTATCATGACGGTGGCATCGAGATTGCCGGTGGTCGGGCCGGATTCCGTCGCGGGAATGCCCAGTTCCTTCGCCCGATTGGCGACGCAATCGCCGATCAGCCGCCACGCCGGATATTTGGGCAGCGGGTTCACGAACAGGATCGAGGAAAGGTCCGCCGCCCCGGCAGCCGCCGGTCCGAAGGTGGTGAAGGCGCTTAAGGTGAGTGCCAGCGCCAGGCGCGGCAACCGCTGATTATTGGTTCGCATGAAATCCTCCCATTGACGCTCGCGGCCACGGCTCGCCAGCGTTCCAGGAAACTATGCATCAAACATCCGAGGGTGTCAATAATAAGTCAGAATGACTTACTAAATATCCGATCATTCAAACAAGGCCAGATCGATGGCTTGCGCCATGGCCCTGTAGCCTGCGTCGCTCGGATGGATGTGATCGCCGCAATCGTAGGCCGGAAGAAGCCTGGTCGGGCGAGCAGGGTCGCGAACAGCGGCATCAAAATCCACCAAGCCATGAACGCCCTCGGCCTCTCGGATCCATGCATTGACGGCGGCCCGGACCTTCTCTTTCTCGGGCGTGTAGAAATCGCCGACCGGCGATTCCGATCTTGTTCCTTCGAACGGGGTCAGGGTCCCCAGGATGACGCGGATGCCGGCGGTCTCGGCGCGCGCGGCAAGCTGCCTGATCGCCGATATTATCTGTTTTGCCGTCATCACCTGATCGGCGCCGGCAAGCGCGGTGTTGGGCCAACCTATGTCGTTGACGCCCTCCATAATGACGAGATGCGATATTCTCGGCAGGCTGAGCACATCGCGGTCGAACCGCTCCAAAGCCTTCGCGCCACGGCGGTTGCTCAGAAGCCGGTTGCCTCCGATGCCGAGGTTGAGCACGGCCACGTCCTGCGTCGTGGGGCCGGCGCGGAGGCGCTCGCCGAGAACGTCAGGCCACCGCCTGTCGCCGTCTATCTGCGAACCATAGCCGTCGGTGATGGAATCGCCGAAGCAGGCAATCGCGCGCGACCCTTCCTTTGCGTCGACATAGATGGCTGAAGCGAGGTAACGGCTGGTGGTGGTCTGCTGAAGCGGCAGGAGTTCGGAGGCAGCGAAGTTGCCAGGGATGGATATGAATGTCGTCTGCTGCGCCTCGTAGTGATGGGTTTCCACCGGAAAGTGGCCGCTCACATAGAAACTCAAAGCAAGCCGGGACAGCGGAAGCGTCGCCAGTTCGACTGGATCGCTGAACAGCGGAGCGCCCGGCGCGATTGACGCGGTCACCTCGCCGCCAAAGGTGAGCGGCCGGCTCGTCAGGGGCTGAATCGCGCCGTCCTCTCCCGCCAGCGCGACATACGCCGCATCGATGACGATCGGCGCGCTGCCAAACTCGTTCGACAGCCGTATCCTCAGACGCCGGCCGCCGACGCTGATGCGGGCAATCTCACGAATCGTCTGATTGTAGAACCCTGGGACCACCATGTCGGCGGCCCAGACGTTCATCGGACTGGCGGTCCATGTTGCGATCCAGTCGCCGCGCATCATCTTTGCTTCCCCTATTTGGTCTATGCCAGCTACTTTCAGCGCGCCGGCCAAGTCAATAGGTAATTTCGATTGACTTATTAGGCGTGCTCCTGCAAATCGTTGCCAAGGCTCGTATCTGCGTCTGCCGACATTGGAGTCGGCGGGCGCGTTCTTATTGGGGTATTCGCGGTGACCGGACGTATAGGTGGCGGAAGCTCTGCCCGAACGAGCCCGATCTATCCAGGTTACAGGGGCGCCAACCAGGTCGGACTCCGGGCCTCGAATGAACGTCTTGCCCTTTCGCTGATCAGGATCCACGGCCAGTTGTCCAAGGCCCAGATCGCCGAGATCACCGGGCTCACCAAGCAGACGGCGTCGGTCATCGTCCGCGCCCTCGAGGCGGAAGGACTGCTGTCGGCGGGAAGGCCCGTCAAAGGAAAGGTCGGACAGCCGTCGATCCCGATGTCGATCAACCCCGAAGGAGCGCTGTTTCTTGGCCTGCGCCTGGGGCTACGCCATGCGGACATCGCATTGGTCGATTTCGTCGGCGGAGTCCTGGAGCAGCGCAGGCTATCCTACGGCGCGGGCGAAATGGGTGAGCTGGCGCGTATCGCATATGCGGCGATTGCCGAGATGCGTTCGCGCCTGACATCGGCCCAGCAAGCGAGGCTTGAGGACATCGGTATCGCGGTAGCCTCGGATATTCTTGCGGCGGTCGCCAGCGGCAAGGGCGAGGAGGGTCCCGAAAGCGCCTGGGCCGAGTTCGAGGAACTGGCCCTGCAGATGGGCGAGGAAACACGTCTGCGCATCTATCTCGATCGGGATGCGGTAGCGGCATGCAGCGCGGAACTGGCTTATGGACTGGCCGGGGGCGCGCCCGACTTCCTCTATATCTTCATCGGGCATCTGCTTGACGGAGGCATTGTCCAACATGGCCGCCTCGGCTTCTCGTGGCGTGACGCAAGGCCCGGGATCGGACGTATCCTGGTTCCCTCGGCGACCGGCGGCGTGGTGCCGCTCGGCACATCGGTTTCGGTTGACGATGTCGGACTGGCGCCTGGGTCCCGCGCCCCAGACCCCGAGCTCAGGAAATGGATCGAGGCAAGCTCGTCCAGCATATCGCTGGCGATCCATTCGGCTTCGGCGCTCGCCGCATTCAGGGGTATCGTTCTGGACGGCCTGATGCCGCAGTGGGTGAGAGCCGAACTGGTGCGGGAGATCAAGGAAAAACTCACTGCCGTCGGCGCCAGCGACCTGGCTTCCCTCTTCGTCAGGGAGGGCACGTCGGACCGACAGGCAGCCGGCCTTGGGGCGGCCTGCATTCCCCTGCTTGACAGATTCTTCTTGCAATCGGACACCAATGGCTCCGCGGGCTCCGGAGAAGCCTGATCGAAGCCGGGATTGCTCTGCGGAAGCGTCCCGCCGGTCCATGCCCGCGGCATCCAACCGACCGACGTCGGTGACCTGCCGTCAAAGTTGACGGCGTCGATCCGCACCAAGATCCAATGCGCAGCAGGTCGCCCGATCAGCCGCCGGCGTTCTCGCGCTCGACGGCGCGCCAGCCGATGTCGTGGCGGTAAAAGCCTTGCGGCCAATCGATATGATCGATCGCCGCGTATGCTTTTTGCTGCGCCTCGCCGACGGTCTTGCCGAGCGCGGTGACGTTGAGGACGCGGCCGCCATTGGCGACCAGCGCTCCGCCATTGATGGCGGTGCCGGCATGGAAGACCTGGGCGCCCTCGCCTTCCGCCTCGTCGAGACCGCGGATGACCGACCCCTTTTCCGGCGTGCCCGGATAGCCCCGCGCCGCCATCACCACGGTCAACGCCGTCTCGTCGCTCCAGCGGATGGACATATGCGCGAGCTGGCCGTCGACGGCGCCGTTGAGCAGGACGAGCAGGTCGTCCTTCAGCCGCATCATCAGCACCTGGCATTCGGGGTCGCCGAAACGCGTGTTGTATTCGATGAGCTTCGGCCCTTGGTCGGTGATCATCAGACCGGCGAAGAGGATACCGGCGAAGGGCGCGCCGAGATTGGCCATGCCGCGCATGGTCGGCTCGATGATCTCGCGCATGGTGCGCTCGGTCATCTCCGGCGTCATCACCGGCGCCGGCGAATAGGCGCCCATGCCGCCGGTGTTCGGCCCGGTATCGCCGTCGCCGACGCGCTTATGGTCCTGCGCGGTGCCGAAGGGCAGCGCGGTGGCGCCGTCGCACAGGCAAAAGAAGCTCGCCTCCTCGCCGGTCAGGTATTCCTCGACCACGACCTCGGCGCCGGCGGCGCCGAAGGCACCGTCGAAACAGGCTTCCAGCGCGGCGTTCGCCTCATCGAGCGTCATGGCGATGGTGACGCCCTTGCCGGCGGCGAGCCCGTCGGCCTTGATGACGATCGGCGCGCCGGTCTTCTCGACATAGGCTTTCGCCGAGGTGAGATCGCCGAAACGGCCATAGGCGGCGGTCGGAATGTTGAATTTGGCGCAAAGATCCTTGGTGAAGCCCTTCGAGCCCTCGAGCCTGGCCGCCGC
>NZ_RZTO01000299.1:0-6640 GCF_003997225.1 Mesorhizobium sp. M2C.T.Ca.TU.002.02.1.1 | reverse complement strand
GTCCTGCTTCGGTCACGGGGTAAGTCTCGGCTATGGAATTTATCTGAACTGCGTCCCGTGCCAAGGGCGGCACGGGACGCGCGGTTGAGCTCGGGAGGAGCCGTTCACATCTTGCCGTCGTCCTGGAACACTTGCGTCCAGTCCTTGACCAAGCCGTCCAGTGCGTCCTTGGCCGAGCCCTGGCCGGCCACGACATAGTCATGGAAGCGCTTCTGCGAGGCTTGCAGCAGCGGCGCGTAGCTGGGTTCGGCCCAGAAATCCTTCACGATGGCCATCGAGTCGAGGAAGGCCTGCGCGTAGGGCTGGCTGGACGGGAACTTCGGATCCTTGACGACGGAGTTCAGGCAGGAATAGCCGCCGAGCGACCACCACTTGGCCTGCACGTCCTTGTTGGCGAACCACTTGATGTATTTCAGCGCCGATTCCTGCTTGTCGGAATAGGAAACCACCGAAATGCCCTGGCCGCCGAGCTGGGCGAACTGGTCGCCGTCGGGACCCTTCGGATTGACGAAGTAGCCGATCTTGTCGCCGCCGACATTCTCGTCCTTCTGCAGGCCGGGCCAGGTGAAGGCGAAGTTCATATGCATCGCCACTTGGCCGGATTTGAAGGCGTCGACGCCTTCGCCCATGTAGCTGTTCGACGCGCCGGGCGGCGTGCAGCAATCATAGAGCGCCTTATAGAACTCCAGCCCCTTCACCGATTTCTCGGAATTGACGAAGCCTTCCATCTCGTACGGCTTCTTCGGGTTCTCATACTGGAAGCCGTAGCTGTAGAGCACGTCCATGGCGCCCATGGTGATGCCTTCCGAGCCGCGCTCGGTGTAGATCGAGGCGCCGTAGACCGTCTTGCCGTCGATCTGCCGCTTCTGGAAGAACTCGGCGATCTGCTTCAGCTGGTCGAATGTGGTCGGCGGAGCGAGGTCCCAGCCATACTTCTCCTTGAATTCCTTCTGCAGCTCGGGCCGCGAGAACCAGTCCTTGCGGTAGGTCCAGCCGACGACATCGCCCATGGCCGGCAGCGCCCAGTAGTTCGGCGTGTTCTTCGGCCATTCCGAATAGCCGACCACGGTCGCCGGCACGAAGTCGTCCATGCTGATCTTCTCCTTGTCGAAGAAGTCGTTCAGCTTGACGTAGTGGCCGTTCTCGGCGGCGCCGCCGATCCACTGGCTGTCGCCGATGATCAGATCGCAGAGCTTGCCGTGCGAGTTGAGCTCGTTGAGGAAGCGGTCGGCATAGTTGGTCCACGGCACGAACTCGAACTTCATGCCGATGCCGGTTTCCTTGGTGAAGTCCTTGGATAGTTCCACGAGCGCGTTGGCCGGATCCCAGGCCGCCCAGCACAGCGTCAGGTCTTCCGCATGCGCGACGTTCGAGACGGCTGTCGACGCAAAGATCGCCGAGGCCAGTCCCAACGCCAGTTTCAAGGTCGATTTCATGCCTTACCTCCCATTTGCGAAACGCGTCCGGATGACGGTTTCAAGAGCCCCTCAACCCTCGCTCCTCCGAGGGCCTAAACAAGGCGCGAGATGCGCAGCCGATGTTTAGTAATTTGTTTAGTGATGCTCTTTTTACTAAACAACGCAAGCGAATTCGTTGCTGCGCCGCAGCATAGCGAAACCGGTGCTTGAAATCGTTGGGAAATGACCGCCGGCGCTATGGCCCGCCGCGGTCAGCCGGCCCGGTCGGTGGGACCAGGGCTTACCGGTAGCGGCCGGATCGGCGGTGCCGGCGGCAACAGCGCGCGTATGTCGGCGAAGGGGAAAATCGGCTCGAAACGGAAGGCCTCGGCCAGCGCGCCGGAGCCGCCGTTGCACTGGCCGGCGCGAAACTCATTCTGGAGGCGCGCCCTGTGCACATAGTGCTCCGGACCTTGCGACTGGTGCGCGCGGATCGCCTTCGCCTTGATGTCCCAATGATGCGAGATCTCGACATAATGTGTCGGCGAAAAGCCGGTGCCACCGAGCGTGTCGGCATGCAGCACCGGCACCGCGAAGGACGCCGCGATGCGCACGCCGTCGGACAGGGCGCGGTGGTCGCCATGGTAGTCGTAGGGCGCATGGGTGATCGCGACGTCGGGCTTCACCTCGCCGATCAGCGCCTTCAGCGCCGAAATCAACGCGGCATCGGCGATGAGTTCGCCGTCGGGAAAGTCGAGGAAGCGCGGCTCGACGCCGAGCAGGCCCGCCGCCTTGGCCGCTTCCTCGCGCCGCAAGCGGGCAAGCGCCTTTGGATCGCCCTTGCCGCCCTTGGCACCATCGGTGGCTATCGCAAAATTAAGCTCTGCGCCTTGCGCGGCATAGGCGGCCAGCGTACCGAACATGAATATCTCGATGTCGTCGGGATGTGCCCCCAGCGCCAGTATCTTCACGTCTTCTCTCCCGGAAATGGTATGCCGAACGGAATCCTGCTCGCCCTGATCGCCTATGCAAGCTATTCGTTCAGCGACGCCGTCATCAAGAGCCTGGGCGGGCAGTTCACCGTCTTCGAGATCGGCTTCTTCTCGACCTTGTTTGCCGGCTGTTTTCTGTTCTTCACCAAACCTAGCGACGAACGCTGGCGCGACGCCTGGCGCACCAAAAGGCCATGGGCGGTGCAGGCGCGTGCCTTGGCGGGCATCGCGTCCGGCGTGCTCAGTGTCTTTGCCTTCACCACCATTCCGCTGGCGGAAGTCTACGCGCTGATCTTCCTGGCGCCGCTGCTGGTCACCATCCTGTCGACGGTCATCCTGAAGGAAAGGGTCGGCCCTTGGCGGTGGCTCGCCGTGGTCGCCGGCTTTGTCGGCGTCATGCTGGTGGTGCGGCCGGGCTTTCGCGAATTGCATCTCGGCCATCTCGCCGCCTTCGCCAACGCCTTCCTCGCCGCCACCAGCGTTATCCTGATGCGCTCGCTCGCCCAGCAGGAGAAGCGCACGACGATCCTCGGCGCGCTGGTCGGCTATGGCCTGGTCTTCAACGGTGTGGGCGCTGCCGCGACGTCGTTCTCGCTGCCCGGTCTCGGGCAACTGGTCTGGCTGGTGCTGGCCGGCGTCTTCACCGCCGGCGGGCAGCTGCTGCAGCTGCTTGCGGTCAAATACGCGCCCGCGAACCGTATCGCGCCGACGCATTACTCGCAGATCGTCTGGGCGGTCATCCTCGGCGCGCTGTTCTTTCAAGAATATCCCGACTGGCTGTCGCTGGTCGGCCTTGCGGTGGTCGGCGCTTCCGGCCTGCTGACCATGGTGCGCGAAGAGGTGAGGCTCGGCACCGTGCGCTGGAACCCGTTTTCGCGCACCAGGCTTTGAGTGCGTACGTTGCGCAGCGACCGCGACGGCTGATATGCGGGCGACATGACGACGAGATCCCTGCCGGAGCTTCCGGTCACAGCCGTGCTGCCGGCACTCGGCGAAGCGCTCGCCCGGCGCAACAGCGCCGTGCTGGTAGCGCCGCCGGGCGCCGGCAAGACGACGCTGGTGCCGCTGGCGCTGCTCGATGCGCCGTGGCTCGGCGAGGGCCGGATCGTGCTGCTCGAGCCGCGCCGGCTCGCCGTGCGCGCCGCCGCCCGCCGCATGGCCGAATTGCTCGGCGAGGAGCCGGGCGGCACGGTCGGCTATGCCATGCGCATGGAGAACCGCACCTCGGCGCGGACAAGAATCCTGGTCGTCACCGAAGGCGTGCTCTCGCGCATGATCCTCGACGATCCGGAATTGCCCGGCGTCTCGGCGGTGATCTTCGACGAATTCCACGAGCGCTCGCTCGACGGCGATTTCGGCCTGGCGCTGACGCTCGACGTGCAGGGCGCGCTGCGTCCGGACCTGCGCCTGCTGGTCATGTCGGCGACGCTCGACGGCGCGCGCGTGGCGAAGCTTTTGTCGGAAGCGCCGGTGATCGAAAGCGAGGGCCGCGCCTTTCCGGTCGAGATCCGCTACGACGAACGGCCTGCCGGCACGGCTATCGAGGACGCCATGGCCAAGGCGGTGCGCGCGGCCTTGGGCAGTGAGCAGGGCAGCGTGCTCGCCTTCCTGCCCGGACAGCGCGAGATCGAGCGCACCGCCGAGCGACTCGCGGGCAATGTCGCCGCCGACATCGACATCGTGCCGCTCTACGGGCAGCTCGACAACAAGGCGCAGGACCAGGCGATCAAGCCGGCGCCGGCCGGTCGCCGCAAGGTGGTGCTGGCGACCTCGATCGCCGAGACCTCCATCACCATCGACGGCGTGCGCGTCGTCATCGATTCCGGCCTGTCGCGCCTGCCGCGCTATGAGCCGGCGAGCGGCCTGACCAGGCTTGAGACTGTACGCGTCAGCAGGGCCTCGGCCGACCAGCGCGCCGGCCGCGCCGGCCGCACGCAAGCCGGCGTCGCGGTGCGCCTGTGGCGCGCCGAGCAGACCGCGTCGCTTCCCGCCTTCACGCCGCCGGAAATCCTTGAGGCCGACCTGTCCGGCCTGCTGCTCGACTGCGCCGCCTTCGGCGTCGCCGATCCGTCGAGCCTCTCTTTCCTCGATCCGCCGCCGGCCCCGGCGCTCAACGAAGCGAGGGTGCTGCTCACGGCGCTGCATGCCATCGACAATACCGGACGGCTGACCGAGGCGGGTGCCGCGATGCGCAAACTGGCGCTGCCGGTGCGGCTGGCGCATATGGTGGCCGAAGCGGCGAAGACCGGCCATGCGCTCGAAGCGGCGACGCTTGCCGTGCTTTTGACCGAGCGCGGCCCCGGCGGCGACAGCGCCGACCTGGAGCGGCGTCTGATCCGGTTTCGTGGCGAGAAATCTCCCCGCGCCAACGCCGCCAGGCAGCTCGCCGAACGCTTGGCCAGACAGGCCGGTGGCGGGCAGGGCGGCGAGGCGACCTCTGCCGGCTCGCTCCTCATCCATGCGTGGCCGGATCGCGTGGCAAGGGCGCGCGGCGAGCGCGGCCGCTTCGTGCTCGCCAATGGCTCGGGCGCCATGGTCGATGCCGCCGATCTGCTTGCCAACGAAACCTGGCTGGTCGTCGCCGACCTGCAGGGCAAGGCGCAGAACGCCCGCATCACCGCCGCCGCGCCGGTTGAAGAAGCCGATATCCGCGCAGCCCTTGCCGATCGCATCGAGACGAAGCGCGAGGCGAGCTTCGTCCGCGAGCGCCGCGCCGTGCGCATGCGCGAGACCGCCAGGCTCGGCGCCATCACGCTGTCCGAGCGGATGCTGCCGGCGCCGTCCGGCGCCGACGCCGACCGCGCCATTCTCGACGCCCTGAGAGAGCACGGCCTGTCTCTGCTCGATTGGGGCAAGGAGGCGGAAACGCTCCGCCAGCGGCTTGGCTGGCTGCATCGTGGCTTGGGCGCACCCTGGCCCGATGTTTCGGATGAGGCCCTTATCGAGGGCCTCGACGATTGGCTCCTGCCCTTTCTCGCCGGCGATGCCTCTTTCGCGGCCATCAAGCCGGCGACTTTGTCGTCGGCGCTCATGGCGCTGGTCCCGCACGACCTGCAGCGCAAGGTCGACGTGCTGGCGCCGACCCATTTCGACGCGCCGTCGGGCAGTCATGTGCCGATCCGCTATGATGGCGAATGGCCGGTGCTGGCGGTCCGCGTGCAGGAGCTGTTCGGCCTCGACCGCCATCCGGCGATCGCGGGCGGCACGGTGCCGCTGACGCTGGAGCTGCTGTCGCCGGCGCACCGCCCCATCCAGACGACGCGCGACCTCCCCGGCTTTTGGCGCGGCTCCTGGGCGGATGTGCGAGCCGACATGCGCGGCCGCTATCCGAAACATGTCTGGCCGGAGAATCCGCTGCTGGCTACAGCCACGAGCCGCGCCAAGCCGCGCGGGACGTAGGCTTGCGGCGGAAGCTTTGGCGGCTTCGCGTTATCGGACAGCGACTTTGGCGATTGGCGCAAACGCCCATCATGTCGTCATCCACGGGCGGAGCAAGGAGCGAAGCGACGCGCGTAGACCCGAGGATCCATTCCGTGACTTCCAAGCGTTGCGACGGTGCAGAATTCTGCCCTGCTGCGTTCTACGGTCAAGGTAACGGAATGGATCCTCGGGTCTGCGCTCCGCTTCGCGTCGCTCCGCCCGTGGATGACGACGTCGCGAGGTCTCGGCCAGTCACTTAAGACGGTGAACCGAAGCACCGGCTGCCAATCGCTTAGGTCACCTTTTCAGCACTACTAGCGCTTACCCTCACGCGGTTATAATCGTAGGTCGATGATCAACATCCTGCGCGCGCCCGATTCCCAGCAAAGCCAGCGGCTGCGGCTCAACACGCTGATCCGCCTGCGCTGGCTCGCCATCGTCGGCCAGAGCATCGCGGTGCTCGTCGTCGCCTATGGCCTGAAATTCCCGCTGCCGGTGTCGATGTGCTTCGCGTTGATCGCCTTGTCGGCCTGGATGAATCTGTGGCTCACCTTCCGCTATCCGGCGGCGCATCGGCTCACCCCGCTTTCGGCCTTCGCCATCCTCACCTTCGACGGCATCCAGCTTACCGGCCTGCTTTACATGACCGGCGGCCTGACGAATCCGTTTTGCGTGCTGCTGTCCGTGCCGGTCGTCATCTCGGCCGCGTCGCTGCCGCTGCGGTTCACCGCGATCCTCGGCGCGCTGGTCATGGTGGCCGCGACGTTGCTGGTGTTCTTTCACCTGCCGCTGCCCTGTTATGAGGGATCGCCGCTGCCGATGCCCTTCATC
>NZ_RZTO01000298.1:0-6672 GCF_003997225.1 Mesorhizobium sp. M2C.T.Ca.TU.002.02.1.1 | reverse complement strand
GTCTTGAGGCAATTCCGGACGGAAAACCGCTTCACAGTTTTCCGGAATTGCTCGACCTTGGCCAAAGCGTAGCGAGGCCTGGCTGAACGGATGCCGAAACCGCGGTTCATCCACCATTCATCAACGTGGCTGCATTGCGACCGACGCGAAAGCCTTGAAATGGCTTTTTGAGCTTCCCAAATGAAGGTTGCGGCCGCCGATGTCGGGGCCGCTGGCCTATCCGGAACGCCTTGCGAGGGTTTCGCACCGGGTCATACGCAAACCATGTTGCTCAACAGGAGAACACCTTATGCGTCACGTTGATTTTTCCCCGCTTTATCGTTCGACCGTCGGCTTCGACCGGCTGTTCACCATGCTCGATTCGCTCGGCCAGCCCGAGAGCGCGCAGACCTACCCGCCCTATAACATCGAGCGCACCGGCGAGAACGCCTATCGCATCTCGATGGCCGTCGCCGGCTTCTCGGAAGACGAAATCTCGATCGAAGCCCACCGCAACGTGCTGACCGTCAAGGGCGAGCGCAAGGAAGAGAACAACAGCGAGGGTTCGGAGCTGCTTTATCGCGGCATCGCCTCGAGGTCCTTCGAGCGCCGCTTCCAGCTCGCCGACCACGTCGAAGTGGAAGGCGCCACGCTGAAGAACGGCCTGCTCTTCGTCGACCTCAAGCGCAACATTCCCGAGGAGCTGAAGCCGCGCAAGATCGCGATCACCTCGTCCTCGGACAAGGGCAAGCAGATCGAGGCCAAAGCCGCCGCGTAATCCGCGGTCTCCATCGCAGATAACGTCTCCCTCCCGAGACGGAAGCGGCGCCGCGAGGCGCCGCTTTTTATTGTGCCGCCGGCAACGAGCCTTCTGTTGCTGCGGCCTTTCCCGGCCTGACCTACCGGTTGCCTGCCGCGAGGACAGCCGCGACGTTATGCCGATGAACGGCTTCGTATGGCGCGAAATATTCGGTTGCCGTCGCGGCAAATATGTCGGCGCCGAAAGTCTTCAGATCCTGCCTTGCCAGGTCCGGGGCATGCCGACAGGCGAGCAGCTTGCGAATATAGGCCTGTGTGGCAGCGATGAGGCTTCTGTCATAGCCCCCCGCTTCGATTGCCTGCAAGGAACCGTGATTGGGCAGTATCCGATCGAACTGCCAACCGGCCATGCGCGAGAGATCGATCAGATGCTCGGCAAGGCGTTCCGGTTCCGAGACGTAGGTGATGGAGTCTTCCAGCGTGTCGCCAGCCAGCAACAGGCCGGCGTCGGGCATCAGCAGCACCGTGCCGTCATGGCTGTGGATCTCGACCTGGCGCAGTTCGATCGGGATCGCTCCCACCGCAAGGCTGAGGCTGTCCTCGAACATCCTGTTGGGCAGGACGAGCGGCTTGATCGGCGGATTTCCACCCTCGATCTCGGCGCGGCCCCGTTCGAGCGCCGAGGCAGTGAGGCGGTTGGCGATGATCTCGCAATCCTGGAATACTTCGTTGCCGGCGATATGGTCGTCATGCCAGTGGCTGAGAACGACGCGTATCGAAGTCACTCCCATCTGTTCGAGCGTTCGCCGGATGAAGCGGGCATGCGGCAGGGAGATGTGCGTGTCGTAGACAAGCGCCTGCGATCCGTCGAGGATCGCATAGGTGCAGATGCCAAGCGTATAAGCGCCGTCGTCGAGCCAATTCGGTTCGTCCGACCAGATGCGGACGCCATCGACGCGGCCGTCATAGAAGCCCAGCACATTCGGCGCCGGGCGAACCAGCCGCATCGTCGAGCCGAGAGACGACCTGGTCATGGCGGGAAACCGGTCATGGCGGGAAACTCAGGCGAGCAGTTGACCGAGACGGTCGATCTCCCCCGTCGTCGTCGCGAAGCTGGCGACGAAGCGGTAGATCGCTTCCTTGTCGCCGAGATGGCCATCGAAACCCTGCGGAACGCCCCATTCGTAGAATTTGGCGCCGGCCGCCTGCAGCTTGTCGGCGGTCTCGCGGGTGAGGATGGCGAACACCTCGTTGGCCTGCGGCAGCCAGGCGAGCTTGCCGGCCGGCGCGTCCTCGATGGTCTCGGCCAGAAGCGCTGCCATCTGATTGGCGTGCCCAGCCATCTTCAGCCACAGATCATCGGTGAAATAGGCCTCGAACTGAGCCGAGATGAAGCGGGCCTTGGAAAAGGTCTGTCCGGAACGCTGACGCAGCAGGCGCAGGTCCTTGCCGATCTCGGGATTGAGGATCACCACCGCGTCAGCCATCCAGCAGCCGTTCTTGGTGCCGCCGAAGGAGATGAGGTCGACGCCACTCTTCCAGGTCATTTCGGCCGGGCTGACGCCGGTCGCCGCAATCGCATTGGCAAAGCGCGCGCCGTCCATGTGCAGCGACAGCTTGTGGCGGCGGCTGACCTCGGCGATCGCCTTGACGTCGTCGATGCTGTAGAGCGTGCCGACCTCGGTCGCCTGGGTGACGGTGACCGCCATCGGCTGACCGGCAGGGGCCAGATCCTGCGAATAGCGCTTGATGGCGCGGTCGAGGGCCTCCGGGTTCATGCGGCCCAGCGGTCCAGGCACCGGCGCCATGCGCGCGCCGCCGGTATGGAAACCCATCGCGCCGAACTCGTCGACATTCATATGCGCCTCGGAATGGCAGAGCGCGATGCCGCCGATGCGGTTCAACGCAGCCATCGAAAGCGCGTTGGCCGCGGTGCCGGTCGCGACGAAGAAGACCTGCACCTCGCGCTCGAAAATCTCGCTGAAGCGGCGATAGACGGCGCGGTCCAGATCGCCGTCGCCATAAGCGGTGGCGACGCCGGCGGCATGGCGCGACAGGTTGGCCGAGATGTCGGGGTGGACGCCCGCCCAGTTGTCGGAGGCAAAGAACATCGAGAGGTCCATATCGTGATTGGCAAAAGCGGCGGGACTTGACCGCTTCGGCGGTCGAAGCGCAAGGGCCAATCGCCGGCAAAGCGGTGAAGCCAGCGCGTCGCCCCGAAGGCCGGACCAAAGCTTGCGTTTCCGGCGCTTGTCACGAAATTTTGTGTCGCGGCGCGCCCAAGTTTTTTGTGAATCGGTCTTGTGTAGGTCCCTGATTTCTGCCATAAAAAATTTAGGACAGTAGTGCTGTCTTATTTTGTCGCACAAAACAGGCTGGACTGGCGTATCATCGCTGCCATTCCGGCCATTGTCGCGAGCGGCGGGTAGACGGCCCGGCTCTGACCTGTACGATACCGGATGCGAACCGGGCGTATGGCCGTATGGTTCGATGGATTTCGCGAGACGTGCAGCAAGATGAAGGGGAAGCATTCTCGCTTCCCAAGGCAAACCAGCGCCCTGAGATAGTCGGGGCCAAGGTGGAGAACGGAGGATAGGACGATGACGGAACTGACGCCATCTGCGATCAACGGCCGGGCCGCGCAGACGAAAGCGGCAGCCGTTAAACGTACCGTCCCGACCAAAGCCGGCCGAACCACCAACGGCCCGGCCGCCCAGGGCCTCTACGATCCGCGCAACGAGCATGACGCCTGCGGGGTCGGCTTCATCGCCAACATGAAGGGCGTGAAGTCGCACGGGATCGTCGAGGACGGTCTGGCGATGCTGGAAAACCTCACCCATCGTGGTGCCGTCGGCGCCGACCCGCTGGTCGGCGACGGTGCCGGCGTGCTGGTGCAGATTCCGGACGGCTTCTTCCGCGAGGAAATGGCGGCCAAGGGCGTCGAGCTGCCGCCGGCGGGTCAATATGGCGTTGGCCACTGGTTCATGCCGCAGGACGCGGCGCTGCGCGCCCATATCGAGGAGATCATCGCCGAATCGGCGCAGTCGGAAGGGTTGCCGCTGATCGGCTTCCGCGACGTGCCGGTCGACAATTCTTCGCTGTCGAAGGCGCCGGATATCATGGCCTCCGAGCCGTTCCACCGGCAGGTGTTTATCGGCCGCACGGCCGACATCCCGGACGACGAGGAGTATGAGGCGCGGCTTTATCTGCTGCGCAAGGTGATCTCGGGCCGCATCTATGCCGAGAACGACAACAAGGATGTCGGCGCCTATTGCGTGTCGCTGTCGGCGCGCACCATCGTCTACAAGGGCATGTTCCTGGCCTACCAGGTCGGCGCCTATTACAAGGACCTCACGGATCCGCGCTTCGAGACGGCGCTGATCCTGGTCCACCAGCGCTTCTCGACCAATACTTTCCCGTCCTGGAAGCTGGCGCATCCGTACCGCATGGTCGCGCATAATGGCGAGATCAACACCGTGCGCGGCAACAACAACTGGATGGCGGCGCGCCAGGCCTCGGTCGATTCCGAGCTGTTCGGCAACAACATCTCGAAGCTCTGGCCGATTTCCTATGAGGGGCAGTCGGACACGGCGTGCTTCGACAACGCGCTCGAGTTCCTGTTCCAGGGCGGCTATTCGCTCACCCACGCCATGATGATGCTGATCCCGGAAGCCTGGGCCGGCAACAAGCTCATGGACGCGGACCGCAAGGCTTTCTACGAGTACCATGCGGCGCTCATGGAGCCGTGGGACGGGCCTGCGGCGGTGGTGTTCACCGACGGCCGACAGATCGGCGCCACGCTCGACCGCAACGGCCTGCGCCCGGCGCGCTACATCGTCACCGACGACGACCGCGTCATCATGGCGTCGGAAGCCGGCGCGCTGCCGGTGCCGGAGGAAAAGATCGTGCAGAAGTGGCGGCTGCAGCCCGGCCGCATGCTGCTGATCGACCTCGCCAAGGGCCGCATCGTCTCCGACGAGGAGATCAAGTCGGAGATCGCGACCAAGCACCCCTACAAGACCTGGCTCGCCAACACGCAGCTCATCCTGGAGGATTTGAAGCCGGTCGAACCGCGCGCGCTGCGCAAGGATGTCAGCCTGCTCGATCGTCAGCAGTCCTTCGGCTACACGCAGGAGGACACCAAGCTCCTGATGGCGCCGATGGCCACCACCGGCCAGGAAGCGGTGGGTTCGATGGGCACCGACACGCCGATCTCGGCGATGTCGGACAAGTCGAAGCTGCTCTACACCTATTTCAAGCAGAACTTCGCCCAGGTCACCAACCCGCCGATCGACCCGATCCGCGAGGAGCTGGTGATGAGCCTGGTGTCGTTCATCGGGCCGCGGCCGAACATCTTCGACCTGGTCGGCACGTCGCGCCGCAAGCGGCTCGAAGTGCGCCAGCCGATCCTGACCAATGGCGATCTGGAGAAGATCCGCTCGATCGGCCACACCGAGGACCGTTTCGACACCAAGACCATCGACATCACCTACGGCGCGAACGAGGGTGCGGCCGGCATGCAGGGCGCCATCGACCGGCTCTGCGAACGGGCGGAGGCGGCGGTCGCGGGCGGCTACAACATCATCATCCTGTCCGACCGCCAGGTCGGTCCGGACCGTATCGCCATTCCCTCGCTGCTGGCGACGGCGGCGGTGCACCATCACCTGATCCGCAAGGGCCTGCGCACGGCGGTCGGCCTCGTCGTGGAATCCGGCGAGCCGCGCGAGGTGCATCACTTCTGCTGCCTGGCCGGCTACGGCGCCGAGGCGATCAACCCGTATCTCGCCTTCGACACGCTGCTCGACATGCACAAGCGCGGCGAGCTGCCGGAAGAGGTCGACGAATACGAGGTGGTGTCGCGCTACATCAAGTCGATCGGCAAGGGCATCCTCAAGGTGATGTCCAAGATGGGCATCTCGACCTACCAGTCCTATTGCGGCGCGCAGATCTTCGACGCGATCGGCCTGAAGTCGGATTTCGTCGAGAAGTATTTCACCGGCACGGCGACGCTGATCGAAGGCGTCGGCCTGGACGAGATCGCCACCGAGACGCTCAGCCGCCACAGCGATGCCTTCGGCAGCGATCCGGTGTTGCGCAACAACCTCGAGGTCGGCGGCGAGTACATGTTCCGCATGCGCGGCGAGGCGCATATGTGGTCACCCGATGCGGTCGCCAGCCTGCAGCACGCCGTGCGGCAGGGCTCCTGGGACACGTTCAAGGAGTATTCGGCGCAGATCGACAGCGCCACAGCCAGGGCGCAGACCATCCGCGGCCTGTTCAAGATCAGAACAGCCGAAGAGACCGGCCGCAAGAAGGTCGCGATCGAGGACGTCATGCCGGCGGCCGAGATCGTCAAGCGCTTCTCGACCGGGGCCATGTCGTTCGGCTCGATCTCCAGGGAGGCGCACACCACGCTGGCGCGCGCCATGAACCAGATCGGCGGCAAGTCGAACACCGGCGAGGGCGGCGAAGAGGCCGACCGCTATCTGCCGCTGCCCGGCGGCGGCAAGAACCCGGAACGCTCGGCGATCAAGCAGGTCGCCTCGGGGCGGTTCGGCGTCACGGCGGAGTATCTGGTCAATTCCGATGTCATGCAGATCAAGGTCGCGCAAGGCGCCAAGCCCGGCGAGGGTGGCCAGCTGCCCGGACACAAGGTCGACGCCACCATCGCCAAGGTCAGGCACTCGACGCCCGGCGTCGGCCTGATCTCGCCGCCGCCGCATCACGACATCTATTCGATCGAGGATCTGGCGCAGCTGATCTACGACCTGAAGAACGTCAATCCGGCGGCCGACGTCTCGGTCAAGCTGGTGTCGGAAGTCGGCGTCGGCACGGTCGCGGCGGGCGTCGCCAAGGCGCGCGCCGACCACATCACTATCTCGGGCTATGACGGCGGCACCGGCGCTTCGCCGCTGACCTCGCTCAAGCATGCCG
>NZ_RZTO01000297.1:0-6689 GCF_003997225.1 Mesorhizobium sp. M2C.T.Ca.TU.002.02.1.1 | reverse complement strand
TCCGGGAGCGGGCGACGGCAGCAGGGCCGAGCCGCCGCCGGAAATCAGCGCCACCACCAGATCGTCGGCGGTCAGGCCGCGCACCTTTTCCAGCAGCCGGCGCGAGGCCTCGAGGCCAGCGGCGTCCGGCACCGGATGCGCCGCCTCGATGATCTCGATGCGCTCGCATTTCGCGCCATAGCCGTAGCGGGTGACGACAAGGCCATCGATCGGACCGTCCCAGACCTTCTCGAAGGCTGCCGCCATCTGCGCCGAGCCCTTGCCCGCGCCGATGACGATGGTGCGGCCCTTCGGCTTTGCCGGCAAATGATTGCGGATCGTCTTTTCCGGGTCGGCGGCGGCGACGGCGGCGTTGAAGATCGAGGTGAGTAAGGTTTTCGGGTCGGTCATTTGTCTTCCGGCGGCAGTGCGAGCCCGCTCGCATCGATGCCAAGATGGGCGCAAAGGGCGTCAACGACGACGCCATGGTCCTCGCGCTCCGGCAGGCCCGAAACGGCGATGACGCCGATGACGCCGGCGCCCTTGACGGTGACCGGGAAGCCGCCGCCCGCGAGCACATAGTCGGCGATGTCCAGGCCCTCGCCGACCTTGAACGTGCGATCCGGGCGCTGCTGTTCCAGCACGAGGCGATAAGTGCTTCTGAGATAACGCTTCACGACGTTGATCTTGCGCCGCGCCCAGTCGGGATTGGAGGCGTTGGAGCCCGGCATTGCGGCATAGAAGAGCGGCCGGTCGAAGGTCCTGATGTCGACGATGATCGGCAGATCCTCCTTGAGAGCCCGGTCCCGGATGGCGGAACCGATCTTGAAGGCCACGGCCTCATCGAAAGCGGGGAAGACCAGCGTGGCTTCCTGTTTCTTGATCAGAGCGATGTCGTCGGCGGTGGCCATGGCGTTCCCCTGTCAAATGCCGACGCACGCTTTGGCCGATGGCTGACGCGGGGTCAAGCGAAGAGCACGTTTAATCTATGCGACAATCGCGCTCTTTGCCGGCCGCCCCGCAACATAGACCTCGCGCACGGCGCGGTCGTCGCCCAGCGTCTGCAAGAGGAACAGCTCCTCGGCCAGCGTCTCGACCGTTTCCATCCTGAGCCGCATGCCAGGCGTCGCATGGGCATCGAGCACGACGATGTCGGCATCGGTGCCTTCCTCCAGCGTGCCGACCTTGTCGGCCACCGACAGTGCCTCGGCATTGCCGCGCGTCAATTGCCAGAAGGACTGGAACGGGTTGAGCTTCTCGCCGTTCAGCGCGATCACCTTGTAGCCCTCGTCCATGGTGCGCAGCATCGAATAATTGGTGCCGCCGCCCACATCGGTCGCGGCCGCGATCCTGAGCGGCTTCTCGCGCCGGCGATAACGCTGGTAGTCGAACAGGCCGGAGCCGAGGAAGAGGTTTGAGGTCGGGCAGAACACCGCCACCGAGCCCGATTGCGACAGCGCATCGGCCTCGCGCTCCGACAGATGGATGCAGTGGCCGAACAGGCTCTTTTTGCCGAGCAGGCCGTAATGCTCGTAGACGTCGGTGTAGTCGCGCGACCAGGGATAAAGCTCCTGGGTGAAGGCGATCTCGGCGTGGTTTTCCGACAGATGCGTCTGCATGTGCAGGCCGGGATGCTCGCGGCAGAGAGCGCCGGCCATCTCCATCTGCTCGGGCGTCGAGGTGATGGCGAAGCGCGGCGTGATGGCATAGTGCTGGCGGCCCTTGCCGTGCCATTCGGCGATCAGGGCCTTGCTGTCATCGTAGCCCGTCTTCGGCGTGTCGAGGACGCCGTCCGGCGCGTTGCGGTCCATCATCACCTTGCCGGCGATGTTGAGCATGTTGCGCTCATGCGACTCGGCGAAGAAGGCTTCGGCGGAAGATTTGTGCACCGAGCAGTAGGCAGCGACCGTCGTCGTGCCGTGGCGCAGCATTTCGTCGAGGAACAGCCTGGCGATGCGGCGGCCATGCTGCGCGTTCTGGAATTTCGACTCTTCGGGAAAGGTGTATTTGTTCAGCCAGTCGAGCAGCTCGGCGCCGTAGGAGGCGATGATCTGCATCTGCGGCACATGCACATGGGCGTCGAGGAAACCCGGCAGGATGAGGTGCGGGCGATGGTCGATCGTCTCGACGCCCACGACCGCTTTCTTCTTGACCTCGGCATAGGAACCGGCGGCGACGATCCTGCCGTTTTCGATCAGCAGGGCGCCATCCTCCTCGTAGCGCCAGGCGGAACGGTCGTCGACCGCTTCGGGCCAGCGCAGGAAGGAGAGCGTGCGGCCGCGCAGAATTTTCGCTGTCATGCTTACTTTCCGGCGCCTTCGAACCAGGCGACCAGAAGGGCCCGTTCCTGGTCGGTGATGTGGCTGACGTTGGCGGGCGGCATGGCATGCGCCCGGCCGGCCTGGATATAGATTTCGCGCGCATGCTCGGCGATGCGCTCGTCGGTGTCGAGCAGCACGCCCTTCGGCGCATGGTAGATGCCTTCATAGACCGGCTCTTCCGTATGGCACATGGAGCAGCGGCCGAGAACGGTGTCGCGCACGGCCGGGAAGTGGGCCGACGCTATGTAGACCTGCGCGGCGGCGGATGCGGCGGAAGCCTTCGGCTCGCCGGTCAGCACTTTCGGCACGGTCGACAGCCAGATGATGATCATGAACAGCACGGCCGCACCCAGCCAGGTCCAGGTGGGATTGCCCTTCCTGGCATGCACGGTGTTGAAATAGTGCCGGATCAAGACGCCAATGATGAAGACCAGCGAGGCGATGACCCAGTTGAACTCAGTGCCGAAGGCCAGCGGATAGTGGTTCGAGAGCATCAGGAACAGGACCGGCAAGGTCAGGTAGTTGTTGTGCAGCGAGCGCTGCTTGGCGATCTTGCCGTATTTCGGATCCGGCTTGCGGCCGGCGATCAGGTCGGCGACGACGATCTTCTGGTTGGGGATGATGACCATGAAGACATTGGCCGACATGATCGTGGCGGTGATGGCGCCGAGATGCAGGAAGGCGGCGCGACCGGTGAAGAGATGGGTGAGCCCCCAGGCGATGAACACCAGCACGCAATAGAGCACCAGCATCAGCCCGGTGTCGCTCTTGCCCAATGGCGAGCGGCAGAGCAGGTCGTAGACGATCCAGCCGACGCCGATGGTAGCCAGCGACAGGAGGATGCCGACCGGCACCGAGATGTTGAGCACATTGGGGTCGATCAAGAAGAGATCGGCGCCGGCATAATAGACGACGCAGAGCATGGCGAAGCCCGACAGCCAGGTGGCGTAGGATTCCCATTTGAACCAGGTGAGGTGCTCCGGCATTTCGGCCGGTGCCACAAGGTATTTCTGGATGTGGTAGAAGCCGCCGCCATGCACCTGCCATTCTTCGCCAAAGGCGCCGGCAGGCAGGCCGGGGCGCTGACGCAGGCCGAGATCGAGCGCGACGAAATAGAAGGACGAGCCGATCCAGGCGATGCCGGTGATGACGTGCAGCCAGCGGACCGCAAAACTCAGCCAGTCCCAGAAAATCGCGAAATCCATCATTGCACTCGTCCCTGCCGATGAGAGCGACTTTACGGTCTGGCGCGCAAACGAAAAGAGGCGAGGTGCGCGATGACTTTCAAAAAAAAATGGAAAATACTACGGTTACCCCTCGCAGCCGTTTGAGAGCCACGAAACCCGCATGGCCTATCTCGACAACATCGCCGTCTTCGTCCGCGTCGTCGAGCTCGGCAATCTTTCGGCGGCGGGGCGCGACATGCGCATTTCGCCGGCGGTCGCCTCCAACCGCATCAAGGAACTGGAAAAGCACCTCGGCGTCCGGCTGTTCAACCGCACGACCCGTCAACTGATGCCGACCGAGCACGGCACGGTGTTCTACACCGGCGCCAAGCAGGTGCTGGATGCGATCACGGAGGCGGAGGCGGCGGTCGCAGCCCTTTCCGGCCAGCCGCGCGGCACCATCAGGGTCACGGCGCCGCTTGGCCTCGGCCGCCGCCTGATCGCATCCGGCATTCCGGATTTCCACGACAAATACCCCGATATCGAGGTGCGGCTCAGGCTCTCCGACCACAATGTCGATATCATGAAGGAAGGCATCGACGTCGCCTTCCGGCTCGGCATCATCGAGGATTCCAGCCTTCGGATGCGCGGCATCATGGAATGCGAGCGCGTGCTGGTGGCGGCGCCGAAATATCTGGAAGCGCGCGGCGAACCGGTTGAGCCGCAGGAGCTGGTCGGCAAGAAGCACGACTGCCTGATGCTGCGCTATGCCGGCGCGCGCGAATATGTCTGGACGCTGCAGACGCAGGGCGGCCCGCAGAAGTTCGAGGTGCACGGCCCCTACGACACCGACGATGGCGACGTTCTGACCGGCTGGGCGCTGTCGGGGCGCGGCATCATCAACAAGCCGCGCTTCGAGGTCGAGCCCTTCATCCGCGACCAGCGGCTGAAAGTGATTCTGCCGCAGACGCCGCCAACCGCGGTGCAGTTCGCCGCCGTCTATCCGCACAAGAAGCTGCAGGACCCGAAGGTGCGGCTGCTGCTCGACTTCATGGCCGAGCGCTGCCAGCGGCTGATCAAGGATATTTTGGCCGGGAAGTAAGGGCGATAGCGCTCCGTCGCCGTTTGGCCGAAGCCTCCGCGATATCGTCATCCACGGGCGGAGCGACGCGAAGCGGCGCGCAGACCCGAGGATCCATTCCGTAACCTTAATCGTATGGCGCAGGGGCGCAGAATTCTGCATCGTTGGGCGGCGCTTCGAAATCGCGGAATGGATTCCATGGTCTGCGCCGCGTCGCTTCGCTCCTTGCTCCGCCATAGAATGGCGACCGCGAGGGGCGTTCGCTCTAATCGTCGAAGTATGTCGCCGCCAAGACGACATTCGGGCCAAGATTTCTGCCTCTAGGCAGAAGAAGGCTGGCCGGCAAGTGACAGGCTGGTGGCCCACTCCATCCCGTTGCCATGCGCGAAGAGGGGCCTAGGTTGGTGACCAGACGTCTGCCCGATTTCAGGGCAGCCGAAGGGCCGTCACATGCATTTCGCCGTTTCGCTCAACATCGCAGCCACAGGACAAGAAGCCCTCGACTTCGGCCAGATCAGCACTTTCGTCCGGCAGGCGGAGGCGGCCGGTGTCGACATGGTCATCATTTCCGACTCGCTGACGAGCGGCGAGCCATCGACCAGCCCGTTCGAAGCGACAACCCTTCTTGCCGCACTGGCCACCGTAACAGAGAAGATAGGCCTCGTGGCGAGTGCCTCGACGCTTGCACACCAGCCCTACAACCTGGCGCGACGTTTTGCATCCCTCGATATCATCAGCCATGGCCGCGTCGGCTGGAACGCGACACTGCGGCAGAGCCCGCTCGAGGCGGCCAATTTCAGCCGACCGGCAGGCATTCCGAACGATGATTTCCGGCGGCGCGCTGAGGAATTCATCGGCATCGTGCAAGGGCTGTGGCGAGGCTGGGACGCGGACGCCTTGCTGTTCGACAAGGCGGGCGGCCGTTTCCACGATGCCCGCAAGATGCACTTCCTCGATCATAAGGGCGAGTTCTTCGCGGTGCGCGGACCGCTGAACATCGCCCGCTCGCCGCAGGACATGCCGGTGCTGGCCATGTCCGGCCTCGCCGGGGCCGACCTCGATTTCGCCGCCGGCGTCGCCGATGTCATAGCGATTGAGGAACCATCGCCGGAAGGCGCTAGAGCGACCTGCGACGATCTCAAGAAACGGGTGCTGACCGCCGGACGAACGCTTGACGCCCTGAAAGTGCTGACGACAGTTTTCGCGCCCGACCTCACCGCCGCAAGGCTGGAGACGTGGTTGGGCGCAGAAAGCTGTGACGGCCTCATCTTCGCTTTGCCGGCTGATCTTTCCGCGATCAACGGTTTCACCGATCGCATCGTGCCAGAATTGCGCCGTCGAAACTCTGACCGCTCTGCTTACTATGCCGACACGACGCTGCGTGCCCACCTCGGGCTCGGCGATGGAGGCGCACAATGAGCACGCGCCAGATGAAGCTCGGCCTGTTTTTGTGGGCGACCGGCCACCACATAGCGGCCTGGCGGCATCAGGACGCACATGTGAGGGCCGGCATCGACATCGATCATTACATCGCGCTTGCCCGTACGGCGGAAGCGGCGAAGTTCGACATGGTGTTCTGCGAGGACGCCGCCGGCCTGCGCGAGGCGAATGTCGACATTGCCAGCCAGACCTCGCGCTCGATCGGCTTCGAGCCGATCAGCCTGCTTTCGGCGCTGGCCGCGCAGACCGAGCGCATCGGCTTGGTTTCCACGGCATCGACCAGCTACAACGAGCCCTATGGGCTGGCGCGCATGTTCGCCTCGCTCGACAATCTGAGCGGCGGGCGGGCCGGCTGGAACCTCGTCACCTCGGCAAGCCCGATCGAAGCGGCGAATTTCGGCGCGACCGGCCTGCGGCCGCACGCGGACCGTTATGCGCGGGCGCGCGAGTTCGCCACGGTGATCACCGGCTTGTGGAACCGGCGCCCGGCCGGCCATGACGGCGAAAGCTTCTCGGTGCGCGATCCGCTCGATATCCCGCCCTCGCCGCAAGGCGCGCCGGTGATGGTGCAGGCCGGGGCATCGGACGATGGCAAGGATCTTGCGGCACGCACCGCCGATGTCGTGTTCTCGGCGGCACAGACCTTCGAGGAAGCCAAGGCCTTCTATGACGACCTCAAGGCGCGGCTCGCCGCCTATGGCC
>NZ_RZTO01000296.1:0-6709 GCF_003997225.1 Mesorhizobium sp. M2C.T.Ca.TU.002.02.1.1 | reverse complement strand
GGTCTCGCTTATGCGCGGATGGCAATGGTCTGGATTGGCGAACCGGGCGGTGACCCCTTCCGATCCGCCAATCTTCAGCGCTGGACGAATGGAGCCGGAATGGAATTTCCGGCGTCGATCCAGACGCTCTTTTCCTGGAGATATTCGTAGATGGCGGTGCGGCCGTTTTCCCGACCGAAACCTGACTGCTTGTAGCCGCCAAAGGGCGAGAGATAGCTCGTCGCGCGGTACATGTTGACCCAGACGATGCCCGCTTCCAGCCGGTCCGGCAGCCGGATGCCCCGCCCGATGTCCTGCGTCCACAAGCCGGCGGCGAGGCCGTAGATACTGTCATTGGCGATGGCAACGGCTTCGTCCTCGTCCTCGAACGGGATGATCGAAAGGACGGGACCGAACACCTCTTCCTGGGCGATGCGCATCGACTGGCTGACATTGCCGAAGATAGTCGGCTCGACGAACCAGCCATCGGCGATCGCCTTGTCCTCGGGCACCTTGCCGCCGAGCAGTTGGAGAGCGCCCTCATCCCGGGCGATGCCGATATAGTCGAGGACCTTCTTGCGTTGCGGCAGCGTGGTGATCGGGCCGACCTGGGTATCCGGGTCGAGCGGATCGCCGATCCTGGCGGTCTTCGCGAACGCGACCAGCTTTTCGACCACTTGATCGTAGACGGAGCGCTGCACCAGCGCGCGCGAGCCAGCGATGCAGGTCTGGCCGGTCGCGGCGAAGATGCCCGAGACCAGCCCGGGGATCGCGGCCTCCAGCTTGGCGTCGGCGAAAACGATGTTCGCCGACTTGCCGCCGAGCTCCAGCGTCACCTTCTTCAAGCCGCCGGCCGCGGCCTGGTAGACGCGCCGGCCGGTGGCGTCGCCGCCGGTGAAGGCGACTTTCGCCACGCGCGGATGGGTGACCATGCGATCGCCGATCTCATGGCCGAAGCCGGTTATGATGTTGACGACGCCTTTCGGGAAGCCCGCTTTCTCGAACAGCCTTCCGAAGAAGAGCGCCGAGACCGACGAGAATTCCGAAGGCTTCCACACGACGGTGTTGCCGGCCGCCAGCGCCGGCGCCAGCTTCCACGTCGCCAGCATCAGCGGCGAGTTCCATGGCGTGATCGCCGCCACGACACCCAGAGGCTCGAGCTTGGTGTAGTTGAAGACGCCGGGCTTATCGATCGGGATGACGCGCCCCTCGATCTTGTCGGCCAGCCCGCCAAAGAAGCGGAACCATTGCGGAATGTATTTGCATTGCATCCGCATTTCGTTGATGAGCTTGCCGTTGTCCCGCGTCTCGAGGACGGCAAGGTTTTCCGCCTCCTCGGCGACGAGGTCGGCAAAGCGCGCCATGATCTGGCCGCGCGCGCTCGCCGTCATCGACCGCCATTCCCCCCGGAAGGCCTGTGAGGCGGCCTCGACGGCCGCATCGACGTCGGCGACGCCCCCGCGCGGAACAAGCGCCCAGGCCTTGCCGGTGAAGGGATCGAAGGACTCGAAATACTCGCCCGACGCCGCGGCGGCCCAGCGGCCGCCGATCAGCATGGCAAGCTTGTCCTCGGCGAGCGGCGGACGCTGGATCATGCGCCGATTTCCTGCAGGGCCTCGCGGGCGTTGCGGAAGGCGTCGACGCCGGCCGGCACGCCGGCATAGATCGCGACCTGCAGCAGCACCTCGCGGATCTCGTCCTTGGTGACGCCGTTGCGGATCGCGCCCTTCACGTGCATCTTCAGTTCGTGCGGCCGGTTGAGCGAGGCCAGCATGGCGAGGTTCAGCATGCTGCGCGTCTTGCGGTCGAGCGCCTCGCGGCCCCATACGGCGCCCCAGCAATATTCGGTCACCAGCTCCTGCATCGGACGATTGAAATCGTCGGCGCTGGCGAAGGATTTCTCCACGAACTCGGCGCCGAGCACCGCCTTGCGGATCTCGAAGCCCTTGTCGAACATGTCCTTACCCATGAGGTTATTCCTTTCTGGTCTGCTTGGGAGGGATCAGAGGCCGGGTGTCGGCCGGTATTTGCGACCACGCGCCAGCACATGGCCGAGCGAGCCGTCGGTTAGGTAGACCTGGGTGGCCTTGGAATCGTACTGCACGCTTTCCTGGCCGGGATAGCCGAGCAGCTCGCGCACGCGCGGGTTCATGTAATAGGTGCAGATGGCGATCGTCGTGACGGCCGAGAAGGAGGCGCCATCTTCCTTGTTGAGCCTTTCGAGATGCGCTTCCGCGCTCAACGCGGGATAGGCATCGAGCCCTCGATCGAACCCTTCCTTGAGGTCGACACGAAAATCGAGCGCCTTTTCGGCGTCGGCGAAGCTGCAGACGGAACCGAATGCCGGCATATCGCCATGCGCCGGAATGAGGAAATCCGCCAAGGCGAGGAAAGTCTTGTCCTTGCTCATCTCAGGCGACCTTCTGGTTGCGCCGTTCGGCGATCATGCGGCGCGTGTTGCGCAGCGCCACCGCCATGATCGTCGCCGTCGGATTGGTGGCCCCCGAGGTCGGGAAGGTCGAGGCGTCCATGATGTAGAGGTTGGGCACGTCATGGCAGGCGCCCCACTGGTCGACGACCGAGCGCTTCGGATCGGCGCCCATGACCGTGGTGCCGATCAGGTGCCAGCCGGACTCGCGCACCGGGGTGGAAACGAGCGTCTCGATGGCGCCCGCGGCATGGACCGATTCCAGGCAACGGTCGATGTTGAACTGAAGCAGGCGGTTCGAGTTCTCGTTGACCTTGTAGACGATCTGCGGCGCCGGCAGGCCGTCGGAATCGACGAGGTCCTTGGACAGCACCACCTGGTTGCTCTCCTCCGGCAGATCCTCGCCGACGATGCCCCAGATCAGCGAATGACCGAAGCGTCGGGCGACGTTCTCATGCAGGTTGGCGCCCCAGAAATCCTGGAAGCGGCCTTCCTCGGCGACATAGACCTTGGAGCCAATGGCGCCCGAGACGCCGACCGGACCGCCGGACGGCATGCAGTTCCATTTCGATCCGCGCACGAAGCCGCGCCGCTCGTCGGTCTCGTAAAATTCCAGCGAATAGACCTGCTGCCCGAACGGACCGCGCCAGGAGTCCAGCGGATCCTCGTAGGAGGCAAGGATGCTGGCGAAGGGATGCATCATCAGCCGCTTGCCGACCATGCCGGATGAGTTGGCCAGTCCGTCGGGGTTCTTCGCTCCGCCCGACATCAGGAGCAGCCGCGGCGTGCCGACGCCATTGGCGCAGAGGATGACGACCTTGGCGCGCTGGCGCCGGTCGCGGCCGTTGGCGTCGACATAGACGACGCCGGTGGCAAGCCCCTGCTCGTTGGTCTCGACCTCCTTGACACGGGCGCGCGTGACGAGACGGGCTCCGGCCTTCAAGGCAAGCGGCCAGTGCGAACGGTCGGTGGTCGACTTCGCGCCTTCGGGACAGCCGGTCAGGCAGGTGCCGCGCCGCACGCAGGCATTCAACTCGCCGAACTTCTCGGACGGTATCGCATTGCTGCCCGGCCACCAGTGCCAGCCCATGCGCTCCATGCCGAGCGCGCCGCGCAGGCCGACGGAGCCGATCGGCAGCGCGGGAAACGGATAGGGTCCTCGCGGCGGAAAGGCCGGGTCTCCGGCAAGACCCGACACGCCCACCTCGCGCTCGATCTCGAGCTGGTAGGGCAGCAGGTCCTCGTAGGAGAAGGGCCAGTCCTCGGCCACGCCGTCGAGCGAGCGGACGCGGAAATCGGAAGGCAGGAAATGCATCCACTGCGCGCCGTAGAGCGTGGCGCTGCCGCCAACGCCGGCGAACATCAGCGGATTGATGTCGGTGGTCGAGTTATCGACCGGATAGTCGTTCGGATTGTCGCGCACATTGGGGTTGGGGTGCCAGAGCTTGGTGCTGACCAGCTCATGCTCCGGCCGCGCGCCGGTGTAGTCGTTGTATTCGGGCCATTCACCCTGCTCCAGCACAACCACCGAAAGCCCGGCCCGCGCGAGATGGAGTGCCGCGACCGAGCCGGACGGCCCGGCGCCAACGATGGCGACATCCACTTCCTCGTCGCGTCGCGCGCGGGCGCCGCGTTCGCTCAGGCTCTCGACATTCATTTGCTACCTCCCTCGATGGCTGGCGACCGGCTCATGCGAGCCTTGTGCGGTAGAACGCAGCCGCGCCTATGATGATAATGCCCTTGATGATGAGCTGCATCTCGATCGGAAAGCCCAGCAAAAGCACCAGATTGTTGATGACGACCAGAACCGCGACGCCAAGCAGCGCGGCAAAGATGTTGCCACGTCCGCCCGTCAGCGCGACGCCGCCCATGACCGCCGCGACGATCGAGTCGAGCTCGTAGCCCTGGCCGACCCAGTTGGAGACCGTGCCGACATAGCCGAGCAGGAACAGGCCGCCGATGCCGGCGCAGATCGAGCAGATGACGTAGCATAAGATGATGACGCGATCGGGCGCGACACCGTTGAGGAACGCGGCCTTGGGATTGCTGCCGACCATGAATATCTCGCGCCCGAGGCGCGAGCGGTGCAGCACGACGCCGAAGACGATCGCCAGCAGCGCCAGGGTGATGAGGTTGACCGGGATGCCGAGGATGCGGCCCGACGCGAGAAAGCCCATGCCCGGCGGCAGCGTGCTGATCGGCGCGCCGCCGGTATAGGCGAAGCGGATGCCCTGCAGGATGATCATCATGGCCAGGGTGGCAAGGAACGGACTGACGTTGCGTCTGGCGACCAGCCAGCCGTTGACGAGGCCGACAACGGCTGAGAAGGCGATCGCCGCCACGAAGATCATAGGGATCGCATCGTTGGTCGTCGCCTTGAAGGCGGTTGCAAGCACGGCCACCGTCGCCATCAGCGAGGCGACCGACAGGTCAAGCCCGCGCACCAGGATGACGAAGGTCTGGCCAACGACCACCATGCCGAGCGGGGCCGCGATGGTGAGCACGTTGACCAGATTGGCTGGCCGCAGGAAGGTCGGCGAGAGCGCGGCCGCGACCAGCAGCAGTGCGACGAGGAAGACGATCAATCCATAGCGCTCGAACACCGAGGCGACGGACACGTCTTGGGACCGGGGCAGCGGGGTCTCCAGCGGCGCCATCACTGCCTCCGCTTCGTGGTGTGGATGCTGACGGCAATGATGATGATCAAGCCCTGGATCACCCACTGGTAGTAGGAAGACACGTTGAGGAAGTTCAGCAAATTGTTGAGCATCGTCACCAGCAGCACGCCGAGCAGCGTGCCCAGCACGCCGCCGCGCCCGCCGGCCAGAACCGTGCCGCCGACCACCACAGGCGTGATCGACTGCAACGTCAAGGCGGCGCCGATGCGCGGGTCGCCGACACCGGTGCGGGCGGTCAGGAAGATCGCCGCGAGGCCGGCGCACAGGCCGGACAGCGCATAGGCCATCACCACGATGCGGTTCACCGGCAGGCCGTTCAACCGGGCTGCCTCGCGATCGCCGCCGACGAAGTAGATGCTGCGGCCCGAGCGCGAGCGCTGCAGCCAGAGGCCGGCAAGGGCGAAGATCGCGACGAGGACGATCGCCGTCACCGGGATGCCCCACAGCTTCGCATAGGAGAAGTCGGCAAGGCCCCGCGGGACGGATCCACCCGGCTCCTTGTTGTACATCAGCGTGCCGCCAAAGATGATCGACGACATGCCGAGCGTCACGATCAGCGGATGGACGCGCAGCACGATGGTGAGCAGGCCGTTGAGCGCGCCGATTGCCGTCGCGGCGATCAGCGCGAGCGGCAGCGCCAGCCACAGCAGATCCGGCCGCCATTCGAGGAAATGCGCGATGAAAACCGTCGATGCGCTGACCAGCGAACCGACCGCCAGGTCGATGCCGCCCAAGAGCACCACGAATGTCTGGCCGAGGCTGACCATGCCCAGCACGACGAGCTGCTGGAACAGGTTGCCGAAATTGCGCCAGGTGAGGAACCGGTCGGACAGGAAGCCGCCAGCGACGACGAGCAGGATGAGCAACGCCACCACGATCACATAGGACAGCGAAAGCCGGTTGCGGCGGAATTCGGCGACGACGGCGCTCATGCGACCTGCTCCAGCCGGGCCGCCTTGCCCTCGCGCCGGTCGATCGAACGCACGGCGAGATCCATGATCGCCTCTTCGGTGGCGGACGCGCCGTCGATCTCGCCGGCGACGTGGCCCTGCGACATCACGAAGATGCGGTCCGACAGACCGATGATCTCCGGCAGCTCGGAGCTGATCATGAGGATGCCGACACCCTGCTCAGCCAGGTTGCGTACGATGCGGTAGATCTCGACCTTGGCGCCGATGTCGACGCCGCGCGTCGGCTCGTCGAGGATGAGCAGCTTGCGGGCAATGCGCGACCAGCGGCCGAAAAGCACCTTCTGCTGGTTGCCGCCGGAAAGATTGCCGACCTTGACCTCCGGCGAGGGTGCTGCCACGGCGAAATTACGAATTTGCTCGAGCGCGATGTCGCGCTCGCCGCGCCGGTCAATCAGCCCTCGTTTGGTGACGCCGGCCAGATCGGGCGCCATGACATTCGCCGAGATCGGCAGACCGAGGAAGAGCCCCTCGTCCTTGCGGTTCTCGGTCAGGAAACCGACGCCGTTGCGGATCGCCTCGCGCGGCATGCGTCGATCGAGGCGCTTGCCGTCGAACTCGATCGTGCCGCCATCGAGGTCGCGTGTGCCGAAGATGACCTCGGCCACTTCGGTGCGGGCTGAGCCGACCATGCCGGCGATGCCGACGACCTCGCC
>NZ_RZTO01000295.1:0-6744 GCF_003997225.1 Mesorhizobium sp. M2C.T.Ca.TU.002.02.1.1 | reverse complement strand
GACGGACGCGAAGCTGACGGCGGCGGAGAAGCAGACGGCTGCGATCAAGGATCGCAAGCGCGTGCTGTTCGTGCTGTCGACGCAAGGCGGCAAGATCCTCGCTGCGGGCGGCGACACCGCGGCCGACGGCATCATCAGACTTGCCGGCGCAGTCAACGCCGTCGAGGGCTTTTCCGGCTACAAGGGGATGACGGACGAGGCGATCGTCAGCGCCAAGCCGGATGTCATCCTGACGATGAAGGGCGGCGGACCGCCGATCTCGGAGGATGAGCTGTTCGCCAATCCTGCCGTCGCCTCGACACCAGCGGGCACGAACCGCAAGATGGTCAGCATGTGGGGCGGCTATCTGCTCGGCTTCGGTCCGCGCACGGCGGAGGCGATCCACGATCTTGCGGTCGAGCTCTATGGCAACCAGGTCGCGGACTGAGCGGCGATGGCCGAACAGTCGATAGCAGGCGCGCCGAGCCGCGCGATGGCAGCCGATGGCGACCGCTCGGCGCGGGCAAGGTTCGTGATCGCGCTTTTGTGCCTGACGCTGGTCCTTTCCGTGTTCCTGTCGCTGACGTCGGGTGCCTCCGACGCATCGGCCGTCCGCGTCATTCGCGACTGGTTCGCGGGCGCCATGCCCACCGATGCGGCGCTGGCAGCGCGCGACCAGCTGATCGTCTATGACATCCGCATGCCGCGCGTGCTGCTCGGCGTTCTGATCGGCGCGGCGCTGGCGGTCTGCGGCGCGGTGATGCAGGGACTGTTCCGCAATCCGCTTGCCGATCCCGGCCTGATCGGCGTTTCCGCCGGCTCCAGCCTCGGCGCGGTGGCGATCATCGTCCTCGGAACAACCTGGCTCGCGCCCGTCACGCTTGCGCTCGGCACGCTCGCCTTACCGCTCGCTGCCTTCTTCGGCGGGCTCGCGGTGACGTTGCTGCTCTACGCCATCGCCACGCGCCAGGGGCGGACGTCGGTCGCCACGATGCTGCTTGCCGGCATCGCCATCAGCGCCCTTGCCATGGCGCTGACCGGCGTCCTGATCTTCATGGCCGATGACCGGCAGTTGCGCGACCTGACCTTCTGGCAACTCGGCTCGCTCGCCGGCGCGACATGGCCGAAGATCGGCACCGTCGCGCCGGTGATCATCCTGGCGCTGGCCGCGATGCCGTTCCTGTCGCGCGGCCTCAACGCGCTGGCGCTGGGAGAAGCGACCGCGGGTCATCTCGGCATTCCGGTGCAGCGGCTGAAATATACAGCCATCGTCAGCGTGTCGGCGGCGGTCGGCGCTTCGGTCGCGGTCAGCGGCGGCATCGGTTTCATCGGCATCGTCGTGCCGCATGTGCTGCGGCTCGCGATCGGACCGGACAACCGCTATTTGCTGCCGGCTTCCGCTTTGCTCGGCGCATCGCTGCTTCTCATCGCCGACGCGGTCGCCCGCACCATCGTCGCGCCGGCCGAGCTGCCGATCGGCATCGTCACGGCGGTCGCCGGCGCGCCGTTCTTCCTGTGGATCCTGCTGCGCAAGCGCGGCGTAATCGATTTGTGAGCCTGCCATGATCGAAGCACGCGACATCTCGGTGGCGATCGGCGGCAAGCGCATCGTGTCCCATGTCGGCTTCACGGCACGGCCTGGTGAAGTCTCGGCCATCGTCGGACCGAACGGGTCCGGCAAGACGACGCTGCTCAAGGCGCTGACCGGCGAGCTTGCCTATACCGGCACCGTCACGCTCAACGGCCGCGACCTGTCGGCGATGAAGCCGGTGGAGGCAGCCACGCTGCGCGCGGTGCTGCCGCAGGCCACGACGCTGTCCTTTCCCTTCACTGTGCGCGAGATCGTTCGCCTCGGCCTGATCGGCGGGCGCTCCGGCGTGTTGCCCGGCGAGGATGCGCGCCTGCCGGAGCGGGCGTTGGCACGGGTGGATCTCGATGGCTTTGCCGGCCGCTTCTACCAGGAGCTTTCCGGCGGCGAACAACAGCGCGTGCAGCTTGCCCGCGTGCTCTGTCAGGTGTGGGCGCCGGTGCTTGAGGGGCGGCCGCGCTATCTCTTCCTCGACGAGCCGGTCTCCAGCCTCGACGTCAAGCACCAGCTCATCATCATGAACATCGCGCGTGATTTCGCCCGGCGCGGCGGCGGCGTGGTGGCGATCCTGCACGACCTCAATCTGACGGCCATGTATGCCGATCGGATTTTCGTGCTCTCTCGCGGCCAACTGGCGTCCGCCGGCTCGCCGGCGGACGTGTTGAAGGATGAGCTGATCGAGAGGGTGTTCGACTGCCGGCTGAAGGTCGGCGCGCTGCCTGCCGGAAGCGTGCCGTTCGTGCTGCCGCAATCAGCGGCTTAAGCCTAGCAGCGAGGACGATTTCGCGTCTTCGTCATCCACGGGCGGAGCGGGAGCCAAGCGGACGCGGAGACCCGAGGATCCATTCCGTTACATCAACCGAAGAATACCGCGATCCAGAACGAGCGCTGGCGCCAGCGGCGCCAGTTCTGCATCGCCGCGATGCTCGAACGTCACGGAATGGATTCTAGGGTCTGCGCTGCGTCGCTGCGCTCCTTGCTCCGCCCTAGAATGACGAAGTCATGGGCGGCGTCGCGCCCGGGATGTCATGGGCGTCGCCCATCTAGAACCAAGCCGCCAGAGCGCGATTACGCCGCCGGGGCGCGCTGCTCCAGCAGGTCGATGCCGAGCAGGTGCCGCACATTCGGGCGCGCGGCGATCAGATCGGCGATCGTATAGCGGGAAAGCACGGCGAAGAAGGCGTTGAGCGCCTCGCGCAGCGCCGAATTCAGGGCGCAGCTGTCGACCAGCGGGCATTCGGCGGCGTCGTTTTCGAAGCATTCGGCCATGGCGAAGCTCTCTTCGGTGACGCGCACGACATCGAACAGGCTGATCTGCTCCGCCGGACGGCCAAGCCGCACGCCGCCATTGCGGCCGCGCACGGTCTCGACCAGGCCGGCCTCGACCAGCGGCTGCAGGATCTTGAACAGGAAAAGTTCCGACACCGAATAGGCGGCGGCGATCTCGGGGATGCGGCTCAGCCTGTCGGTATTTGCGGCGCAATACATCAGGATGCGCATCGCATAGTTGGTCTGGCGCGTGAGCCGCATGGTGTCCTCATGGAAATATTAGCTTGAGCCGAATATGGCCCATAGTTTGGAACAATTCCAGACTGGACCGGTACATAGATGAATAATCGTGTCAACTTTTTGTGCATGCCGGCGCGGATAGCGGCCCCGATATGGCTCCTGCGCTTCGAGCGAGCGTTTTGGCGGCGCAGCCACTAGATAGATGCGGGTGCAAACAGGAAGCGGCCTTTCGATGTCACAATCAGCTCAGGGTCTCGCGCCGGTTCGATTCGACGCCGATGCCACGGCGAAGCTCGCGGCATTGCGGCGCACCAAGTTCATCGCCGCCGCGGCGCTCGCGCTCTGCATCCTCGTCTTCGCGCTGGCGAAATCCTTCGAGGCCACCCATCCGTGGCTCGGCTTCGTCGCGGCCTTCGCCGAAGCGGCGACCATCGGCGGCATCGCCGACTGGTATGCCGTGGTGGCTCTGTTCAGGCGGCCGCTGGGACTCCCGATCCCGCACACGGCCATCATCCCGGAGAACCAGAACCGCATCGCCGACAATCTCGGCCGCTTCATCGAGGCCAATTTCCTGGCGCCGGAACCGGTGCGCGAAAAGCTTGCAAAGGTGGACTTCGCTGCCCTGGTCGCCGACTGGCTTGCCGATGCCGAGCGCGCCGCCGGCCTGTCGCGATTCGTCGCGCGGCTGGTGCCGCAGGCGCTGACGGCGGTGGAGCAATCCGGCCTGCGCGACTTCGTCACCAGCCGCATGCTGGAGCAGATCGACAAGGTGCCGCTGGCGCCGCTCGCGGCGGATCTTTTGTCGGCACTGACCGACGATCGTCGCCACCAGAAGCTCTTCGATGAATTCATCCGGGTCGTCGGGCGCTTCCTCAACGATGAGCAGGCGCTGGCGACGATGCGCGAAAAGATCCGCGAGGAATTGCCGTCGCTGTTCAACCTGTTTCGCGCCGATGCCTATCTCTTGAAGAAGATCGTCGCCTCGGCGGGTTCGCTGCTCGATGAGGTGAGGGCCGATCCCGACCATCCGATGCGCGCCGAATTCGACCGTTTCGCGCTCGCCTTCATCGAGCGGCTCAGGACCTCGAAGCAATATGCAAGGCGCGCCGAGGCGTTGAAGCGCGATTTTCTCGGCCGCCCGGAGGTGAGGGCGCTGGCCGGCGATGCATGGACGAGCCTGCGCCTGTTCATCGAGCAGGACGCCAATGCGGAGAAGTCGACGATCCGCGAGCATCTCGCCAACATGTTCGTCGAGATCGGCAGGCATCTGGCCGACGACGCGCAGATCAGGGCCGACATGAACCAGGGCTTTGTCGTCGCGCTGTCATCGTTCGTGGAAAGCCAGAAGA
Organism: Mesorhizobium sp. M2C.T.Ca.TU.002.02.1.1; assembly: GCF_003997225.1. Lineage (NCBI taxonomy): Bacteria > Pseudomonadati > Pseudomonadota > Alphaproteobacteria > Hyphomicrobiales > Phyllobacteriaceae > Mesorhizobium > Mesorhizobium sp. M2C.T.Ca.TU.002.02.1.1. The sequence goes on along the minus strand of NZ_RZTO01000295.1, from coordinate 2,319 downwards.
GCGGGGTGTCGACATTCATCGCCGACCAGGTCAAGCGCTGGGACCTGGCGCAACTGACGCGGCTGATCGAGACGAATATCGGCAAGGACCTGCAATATATCCGCTTCAACGGCATGATCATCGGCGGCCTTGCCGGTCTGGCGCTCTACACGGCCGAGCGGCTGTTTCTCGTCAATTGACGCCGGCCCAACTGGCACTATTCTCCTTCTGGCACGCCGCAAAGGCGGCAAAACGGGAGGCAGGGCATGGCAAAACAACCGGAATCCGACTCGTTCCTCGACATGTTCAGCAGGTTCGGCCGCGACCTCAAGCTGCCGAATGTCGATGTCCAGGCGATCCTCGATCATCATCGCAAGAACCTCGAAGCCCTGGAAAAGTCGGCGAGGGCAAGTGCTGCCGGCGCCTCCTCGGTGCTGGCCAGGCAGCATGAGATGGTGCAGAATGCCATCAACGAGGTCACGCGGATGGCGCAGAACTACCAGGCGCCCGGCAACCCGCAGGAATTGATGGGCAAGCAGGCCGAATTTGCCCGCAGGTCGTTCGAGACGACGCTGAAGAATGCCAGCGAAGTGGCTGACCTTGTGCGCAAATCCAGCACCGAATCGGTCGAGATCCTGCGCGACCGGATCAGGGATGCGATGGCGGAAATCCGTGCCGGCTACGAAAAGAAATAGGCTGTCCGGCGTTTCGGGCCCATCACAGACCGACATGCGATGCAACCGGCGCAGGCGCTCGAGCGTTCTCGGCCTGCCCTAAAAGCATCAACTCTACCGGCGAAAATCGCGGGGCGGCGAATTGACAGCGGCCGCCGCTCATGGTCGGGAGACAGCAAGAGTGATGGGAAAAGCCGGAATGACGGAAACACGGCCGAGGACGCCGCCGACCTTCGAACAGCTGCGCACGATGTCCGGGCAGGAGCTCGGCGTGTCCGACTGGACGACGGTCGACCAGCAGCGCATCGACCAGTTCGCCGAATGCACGGGCGACCATCAATGGATCCATGTCGATCCCGAAAGGGCGAAACGGCAGAGCCCGTTCCGCACCACGATCGCGCATGGCTATCTGACCTTGTCGATCATCGGCGCGCTGGCGCTGGAGATGGGCATCGTGCCGGAGAACACCCAGGCCGCCTTCAACTACGGCTTCGACAAGGTGCGCTTCCTGGCGCCGGTCAAGGCCGGTGCGCGCATCCGGCTGCGCACCACGCTGCTATCCATGGAAGATCTCGGCCCCGGCCAGTATCTGATGAAGGCGGCCAACACCGTCGAGATCGAGGGCGAGCAGAAGCCGGCGCTGACCGCCGAGACGCTGGTGATGATGTACGAGCGCCGCAAGCGGGCAAGCTCCTAGACCGTTTGGAAACCCTACTCCTGCGGCCATCTGAAGGCGTCTTCTGCGCTTCCGGTGCTCACGTACTAAAAGTACGCTCCGCTCCGGTGCTCGAAGACACCTTCAGCTGACTCACAGGAGCGAGTTTCGAAATGGTCTCTTGGCGCTGGTTAGCTATTCAATGGTTTTCGGGGACGTGCTGTTCAACCGCCACACAACGAGCAACGTGACGACTGCGAAGCTCGCGGAGAAGCCAACCAGCGGCCATGCCGTGTCGCCATCCAGGAGGATGACGAACAGCGTGCCCGCCGTCGAAACGATCACGCTCTGCAGGCAGAAATAAAGCGCGACGGCCGTGCCGGCGGTCTCGCCGAACTGTTCCAGCGCGCCATTGGCGGTGACTGAAGCGGTCAGCACGATGCCGATGGCGATGACCCACATCGGCATGACGAAGCTCACGAAGGACGGCTCGGCCAATGATTGGCCGGCGGCCAGCAGGGCCGCGCCGACAAGCAGCATCGCCATGCCGCGGCTGACGCTGCCTTCGATGCCCCGGCGCGCGACGAAACTCTTCGCGAAGCGTGCGGTGATAATCATCGCCAATGCAGCGCTGGCGAAGGCCAGGCTGAAGCCGAGCTGCGAGAAGCCGGCCTTGCCGATGAGCACCCTGGGCGCTGTCGAGAAGAACACGAAGAATGAGCCCATGGCGGTGGCGAAGGCCAGCGTGTAGGTCCAGAAGGCGAAGCTGCGCAGGATCGGCCCGAAACCAGTCCGGCCAGCTCCATCGACCAGCGGACGCGTTTCGCGCCAATTCAGCCAGGCGTTGAGCGTCGCCACTGCGGCCAGGATGCCGAGCGTGACGAAGATAGCCCGCCAGCCGAAGCTATTGGCGATCAAAGCGCCGGCGATCGGTCCGAGCGCCGGCACGAAGGAGAGCAGCGAGCCGAGCGTGCCGTAGATGACGGCGCCTTCGGGCTTTTGCGCAAGGAC
>NZ_RZTO01000294.1:0-6761 GCF_003997225.1 Mesorhizobium sp. M2C.T.Ca.TU.002.02.1.1 | reverse complement strand
GGTGGAAATGCCCTTCGGCGGCGTCAAGCAATCCGGTATCGGGCGCGAGAACTCGCTTGCCGCGCTGGCACATTACTCGCAGTTGAAGGCTGTCTATGTCGAGACAGGGGACGTGGCGGCGCCCTATTGAGACTCCCCCGCCGTCCCGTCCAGATACTGCGTCAGCGCGCAGACCAGATGATAGAAGATGCTGGCCGGCACCTCGGTCGCCAGTGAGCGGCCGCGTTCGTCGATGCGGTCGATCCACAGGCCGAGCGGCGCCGGGTCGATGTGCCAGCGGAACAGGCGGCCGACGCGCGCCTCGATCTCGGGCTTGAGGTCCGGCCCGCCCGAGCCTTCGAGCGCGATCGCCGCCTTGATCGCCTCGGCCTGCGGCCAGCTGCGCGAGACCGTGTCGAGCGGCAGGCCCTGCCGAGAGACGGCGCCATAGGCGAGGCCGGTGGCGCGGTTGAGGCCGTTGGCAACCGCCGAGGCATAGAGCTTGCGGGCGAAGGCGGTGAGCTCGCCCTGGCCGCTGCGGGCGGCGAAATCGACGAGCAGCGAGGCCCATTCGAAATGATGGCCGGGCTCGGTCCAAGCGCCTTTCTCGCCCGCTACCGGTTTCCAGCCGTCGTCGAAATATTCACCCAGCGTCCAGCTTTCGGCATCGAAGAAATGGCTGCGGAAGAGGTCGATGATGCGCGCCGCGCGGCGCAGATAGGCGCGCTCGCCCGTCGCCTTGTGCCAGGCGAGAAAAGCCTCGAGCAGATGCATATGCGGGTTCGAGCGCCGTTCTTCCGCCCCGTCGGAGGTTTCCAGGAAGCCGGTCATGCGGGCGTCTTCCAGATGCGCATCGAGGAAGGCGAACGTCTCCTCGCCCAGCCGCAAGGCGTCGGGATGGCCCGACATATGCGCATGCGCCAGCGCCAGGAGAACGCAGGAATGATCGTAAGCGTCCTCGACGGGATCGGCGACCGAGCCGTCGATGTTGAGCGTGCGCACCCAGCCGCCGCGCTTCGTGCGCCCCTGCCCTGCCATGAAGTCGATGCCATGCGTGATCAGCCGGTCCGCCGGGCCGTCCCAGCCGCGCTCCTTGGCCACCGCGAAGGCATAGACCTGACGCGCCTGCGTGCGCATGCGCTTGAGCTTCATCAGCGGCGAAGCATCGAAGCCCAGCGCCTCGTGAAAGCCGCCATGGCGTTCGTCGACGCCGACCGTCGACCACAGCGGCAGCGTCTCCTCGAACAGCCAGTGGCGCACGCGACGCCGCCAGGCGCCGCTCTCGATGACGCGGTCATGCGCCGGCGTGAACCTCGTCTCCAGCCGGCCGGATTTCTCCAGCTGCTCGACGATCTTCTTGACGTGCTGGCTGTGGCTGACAGGGGCGACGAAGGTGGCGTCGGCGGTGGAGACGATGGCCACGTCCTTCATGCCGATGGCCGACAGCAGACGGCCGTCGCCGCGTATGTAGGAGTTCTCGCAATCGATGGCGACGACGTCGCCGATGATGACATTGCCTTGCTCATCGGACGGGCCGACGTCGAGCAGCGACTGCCAGGAACCGAGATCGTTCCAGCGGAAGCCGGCGGGCACCATGGCGATGTCCTTGGCCCGCTCCATGATGGCGTAATCGATCGAGGTCGACGGGATCGCGGAATAAAGCTCGAGCGGCATATAGAGACCGGACAGGTCGCTGGTCGCAGCCTTGTAGGCGGTCTCCGTCGCTTGCCAGATTTTCGGTTCATGGGCCGCGAAGGCGTCGCGCATGGCGCCGGCGCGGAACAAGAAGATGCCGGTGTTCCAGTAGAAGCTGCCGGCGTCGAGATAGGCCTGCGCGGTGGCGAGATCCGGCTTCTCGACGAAGCGAGAGACGTCGAAGACGCCGCCCTTGTCGGTCCCGACCTCGATATAGCCATAGCCGGTCTCGGGCTGTGTCGGCTTGAGGCCGAACACCACCAGACGGCCGGCATTTGCCGCCGCCGCGCCGGCCTCGACGCTTTGCCAGAACTGGCCAGGCGTCGAAATCTCATGATCGGACGGCACCACCAGCACCAGCTCGTCGCCATATTCGGAGAGCGTGCGCAGGCTGGCAAGCGCTACCGCCGCCGCCGTGTTGCGCCCCGTCGGCTCGAACAGCGGCCCGCCGCCGGCAAGATCGAGGCCGGCAAGGTCGGCATGGACGCGCTCGGCGTGACGCTCCGCGGCGATGAGGAAGATCGGGGTCTCGCCCTGCGGCCGCGCCGCCAAGCGGCGCAAGGTTTTCGCCAGCATCGAGCCATCGCCGGAAAAATCGTGGAACTGCTTGGGGTTGTCCTCGCGTGACAGCGGCCACAGCCGCGACCCGACGCCGCCGCTCATGACGAAACTGACGATGCGCTGGCTCATGAACGACCTTGTCAAAAGTCCGGTTCCGATGCCCTGGACTTACGACAAAAGCCTTTAAGCCCACCTTTACCCGGCAGCCAAATCCTATGCCATTCGGCCAAGCTTCGCGAAAGAAAGGAAATGCGACAGAAGTGCTGTCATTGACGCTTGCAGGATCGGAAAGTGGCAGCTATAAGCCCGCGGTCTGGTCACGGAGTGTAGCGCAGTCTGGTAGCGCACCTCGTTCGGGACGAGGGGGTCGCAGGTTCAAATCCTGCCACTCCGACCAGAAAAACAATGGATTAGCGGTATTGCAGTCCGCTAACTTCTGTCTCCGCAGAAGAATAGAACAGGACCTGAACCTCTCGGTCCAGCTTGCTCGCGCGCATATCCCGCAATGGAGCCAGCCTCATCGCAAACGATCCCTTCGCCCCGCTGCGCCAACGTTTCCTCGCCCGCTGCACCGATCAGCTCGCCGAGCTGAAGGTGATCGCGCATCAGGCCGCTCCCCTTCCCGGCAACGACTCGCTCATCCGGCTCGCCCACTCGCTCGCCGGCGCGGCCGGCACGTTCGGCTTCACGGAGATCAGCGCGCGAGCTTCGGCGCTGGAGACGCTGCTTGTCGAGCAGGCGGATGGCGCGAGCGTGCGCGCGGCGCTCGATGGCTTGATCGCGGAGATTGAGCGGACGCTGGCGTGACTCTTTGTTTTTTTGCAATTCCGGACGGAAGGTTACGGCGAAGGCGCCGAACCCAACCGTTGCACACTTTTCCTGGAATTGCCCTGGCCTGACGCCGCCGGCCGCGCCTATCTCTTGGCGGCGCCGAGGCCGGTCCTGGTCATCTCGCCCCAACCCTGGTTGCCGCGCAGGAATTGCCACCAGCCTTTCACGCGCCAGAAATTGTTGAGCTGGCGGTAGCCGAAATTCTCGATCACGGCGGCGACCGTCAGCACGGCGAGGTCCCTGGCGCGAGGGAAGCGCTGCAGCTCGGCCTCTTCCAGGATCAGCGAGCAGACGCTGACGCAGACGCCATAGGTGAAGATGAGCGCGGTGAAGGCGAGCAGATATTCAGCCGAAAGGATGCCGAGCAGCCAGAAGGCCGGGATCAGTATATAGCCGAGAACCTCGGCCACCGGGCCCAGCACGTCGACGATCAGGATATGGCCCAAGCCGAGGAAGCCGACGCGGCCATAGCGCGGGTTGAACAGCATCGAGCGGTAGCGGAAGAAGCATTCGAGCGCGCCGCGCTGCCAGCGCGAGCGCTGGCGGGCGAGCACGCTCAGCGTTTCCGGCGCCTCGGTCCAGCACACCGGCTCAGGGATGAACTGGATGCGGTATTTGCGCTTTTTATCGCGCATATAGCGGTGCAGCTTGATGACGAGGTCGAGGTCCTCGCCCATCGAACCCTTGGTGAAGCCGCCCACCGCCACCACTTCCGCGCGGCGGAACATGCCGAAGGCGCCGGACACCAGCATCAGCGTGTTGATGCTGCTCCAGGCCAGTCGCGCCATGAGGAAGGCGCGCAGATATTCGACCACCTGGAACAAGGGCAGCAGCCGGCGCGGGAGGTGGATTTCGCGCACCCTGCCCGCCTCGATGCTCGAGCCATTGGCGATGCGGATCGTGCCGCCCACGGCAATGGTGCGCTCGGGGTCGTCGATGAAAGGCTGGGCGGCCCGCATCAGCGCATCGGGCTCAAGGATGGAGTCGCCATCGATGACGCAAAAGAGCGGCGCGCGGCAGACATTGATGCCGGCGTTCTGGGCATCGGCCTTGCCGCCATTTTCCTTGTCGACCACGAACAGCCGCTCGGTCATGGGCGAGGAATAGAGGCCGCGGATCGGCTGGTGCGCGAGCGCCTCCTCGTAGGGCCGGTGGAACTTCACCAGCTTGAAAGCCTTGATGAGCCGCTGCAAGGTGTCGTCCTTCGAGCCGTCATTGATGACGACCACCTCGAAATTGGGATATTCGAGCGCGAGCATCGAATGGACGCTCTCGACCACGTTCAGCGCCTCATTATAGGCTGGCACCAAAAGCGCGATCGGTGGCGCGATGTCGCCATAGCGCTGCCACAGCAGCGCCGAGCGCGCCACCGGCGGACGCTTCGACAGCGCGTAGCCGGCGAAGACGAGCTGCAGGAGGTAGACGGTCGTCTGCGCCAGCCCAGCCCCGATGATGAACCAGGACAGGATGGTGGCGGCAAGAACGACCTCGTGGCTCCAGTCGGCGATCATGCGGCCGGCCCCTCGGCAAGGATGAGCGAGGCGGTGCGCTGGCTTCGTGAAACCTCACTGGCGGCGATCTCGCGCAGCAGCAATTCACCCGGCTGGCCGAAGGAGCGCAGCGCGTTGGCGGCGGCGTAGCGTACGGTCCAGACCTCGTCATCCAAGAGCCTGGAGAGCGGCGCGGCGAGCTCGGGCAATCCGAGGCGCCCCGCGGATTCGGCGGCGGCGCCGCGCACGTCCCAGTTGTCGTTGGCCATGGCGCGCTTCAGGATGGCCGACACCTGGGCGTGCCCCGTGAGGCCCAGCGCCCGAAGCGCGGCGGCGGCAACCTCGGGCGCGGCATCGCCGGCCAGGCTGGCGAAGAAATCGGCGAAGCCGAAGCCGCCGGCGCGCGCCAGCGCGTCGATCGCGGCCGCCCTGACCAGGGGCGAGGCGTCCGCACGCGACGCATGGACCGCAAGCTCGTTGAAGCGCGAGCGCGGAAAGCGCCTGAACAGCTCGATCAGGCGTCGCGAGCGCTGCCCCGCCACGCCGATGAAGTCCAGCGCTGTGCCGAGCAATGGCAGGCTGCCCAGATCGCAGAGCGCGATGGCCGCCGCGATCCTGACTTCGCGCGCGCGGTCCTGAGCGAGCGCTGCTAGCAGGTTTGCCGAGGCATCCTCCGAACCCAGCGATGCCAGCATCTCGGCCGCGTGGATGCGCTCGGCGATGTTGCCTTTGCGCAGCTGCCTGGCGACACGCGCCGGAAGGTCGCATTCGTTGAAGGCAACGAGCACGTCGTCCCTCTCCTCGCCGCGCAGCAGCGCAATGAACTCGAAGCCGGCATCGATCGCCACGCCTGCCGGCACGCCAAGCACCGTCGCCTTCAAGGCCTCGCGATCGCGGCTTTCGGTAAAGGCGATCAGCGCGGTCAGAATCTGGCGCCGCTGTTCGGCCGCCGCCCTGTCCCGGCGCTCCTGCAACACGCGGCGCGCGACAAGGAACAGCATGATCACCAGCGACAGCGCGCTCAGCAATATCGAGAGGTCCCAGATATACCACATGGTCAGAACCGCGCCGTCAGGCCGAGGCCGAATATGTTGCGGTCGAAGGTCGGGCGTTCTTCATGCGCGATGCTGGCGCGCAGCGTCAGCGGGTCGCTGACGTCGAAGGAAATGCCGCCGAAGACGGTGCGCGTCGGCACCAGCGCGCCGTCATCGATCTCGGGGGCGTCGGCATAACCGGCGAAGACGTTGAAGCGTGGCGTCACCGCGAGGTCGGCGCGGAGCACATAGCCGTCGGCGCGCGTGCCGATGTCGTCCTGCGCATGCACCCAGCGGGCGGAGAGGCCCAAGCGGCCGTCGAGGACGTAGCCCTGGATCCAAGGCTGGATGCTGGTGACGCTGGTGTCGGCGAAATCGTCGTAGCGGGCATCGATGTTGAGCGAGAGCGGGCCGAACGCCTTTGCCGGCGCCACGACCTGCCAGGACGCGCCGGCGCCGATCGAATAGCGGGCCAGGAAGTCGGCATCCGGCGTCACTGCCGCGACCGCATAGGCGGAGAAGACCGGCGTGAAGGCCTGGTCGATGCGGCCCTCCATCTGGAGGTCGGTGTGGCCGAAACGGGTCGCCAGCCGGGTGTGGCCGGAAATCGTCGTGCGCGGCGACAGCCGATAAGCAAGGCCGGCCGAGCTGTCGGTCCAGTCGCCGAGACCATTGGTGAGATCGCTCACCTCGCTGCCGAGGTCGAGCCGCCATTTGCGCGGCGGCGGCACGGAGAGCCTCTGCTCGATGTCGGCAGAACCCGGCTCGATGGCGAGCGCCTGGCCATAGGCCTGCCGCGCGGCCTCGTCGTCGCCCTCGGCGCGGCGCACGTCGCCGATCCCCACCAGCGCCTCGGCATTCCGCGGCTCAAGCGCCAGCGCGCGCCGGAACGACTGCCCGGCCCGCGTGTAGTCGGCCTCGAGCAGGGCGATCCTGCCGTCGAGGTTGAGCGCCTCGACATTGTCCGGTGCGGTCGCCAGCACGCCGTCGACAGCCAAGCGAGCACGCGGCGTGTCGCCTTGCCAGATCGCCAGGCGCACCTTGCCCAGACGCGCATCGAGAAGGCCGGGCTTGATCGCCAGTGCCCGGTCGAAGAACTGCCCGGCTTCGTCGAAGCGCTGGCTGGAGCCCACGACAAGGCCAAGCGCGACCAGGATGTCGGTGTCCTTCG
>NZ_RZTO01000293.1:0-6784 GCF_003997225.1 Mesorhizobium sp. M2C.T.Ca.TU.002.02.1.1 | reverse complement strand
GAGAAGGCGCCGTTCCTGCTCGCCAGCCTGCCCTCGGCGCGGGCAAAGGCGTCGGCAAGCTTTTGCGGCGAAAGCGCCGCGCGCTTCACCACGCCGTCGAAACGATCGGCAGCTCCGGCGGCCGAAGCCACCACGACCTTTTCCTGCGCGACGCTGTCGGGATCCGGCAGCTTGAGGCGCGCCATCTTGCCGTCGCGGCCTTCATTCTTCTGTTTTTCAAGAGCTTGGCCGTTGTGCCTGAAGCTTGTCGCGAGGCTAAAGCAGCCGGCGTCGCAGCCGCCGATGAGCGAGCCTGCCTTGTAGCCGTCCTTGGCGACAAGACGCGGCGCCCAGGCGTTGGCGATCTGCCGGCGCTGGTCGCCAAGCGCGATGTTGCGCGGCGAAAGCAGACCTTGCGGCAATCCCTTGGAAGCGGCGGTCAGCGAGGTGCTTACCGAATAGAGCCCCGCCAAGGTGGCGATGGACCATAGGGCAAGAGCGGCGCCGATAGCAGGCACCACGACCCAACGATGACCAGACTTTTTCGAAGTTACCCCCCCATGAGGAGCGTCACCCCGGTTTTTCAAACGCAAAAACGCCATACGACCACTCTCAATCGGCATGCCGGTTTTCGCACCTGGCACCCGTCACGATCACAGTTCGCTGGTGCCCCCTGCACCTTCACGCGTCTGTTGCCGATTGATTCAAAAGATGGACAAAGATGGTTAACCAATCCCTCCACCAGTCGCCGATTTGGCGACGGTCCATACGAAAAAAGAGCTTTTCCACGGTCTTCGCCACGGTAAAAATGCTCTTTCCACCTGCTTTGCTGCCCGTTTTTACGGCCTCTGTCAAGAAACCGTGAAGACCGGAACCGCAGCATCTTCAGCCGGCTAGAGGCCGATTTGGGTCAAAAAACGGCAATGGAAGCAAGTCGCACGACTGTCCTGGCATTTCTTTTTGGGCCAGGCGAACCCGGCGTAATCCCGTCCCGATCCTGTTCGATTTCCGCTTGACCTTCCAGTGGCTGGAACCCGTAGCGTTTTGGAGGGTCGTCCTTCCGGCGCCCTTCCCAAACGCGATCGAGGAGACGGAAAATGCACCGACGCGGCTTTCTGGTGGCGGGCCTCGCAGCAGCTCTGTCGGGGTCTCGCGCGCTGGCGCAGATGAAGATGGACGGCATGCCGGACATGGATATGGGAGACCATGCGGGCCACGACATGGGCGCCATGGCGCAAGCGCCCGCCGCGCTGCCCGAGGGCGAGACGCTGCGCCAATTGCCGCTGCTTGCCAACGAGGCCGGCCGGCCCGGCCTGTTCAAGGCAAGGCTGACGGCGGAGGCGGCCAAGGCGCGCTTCGTGGAGGACCGGGATACGCCGATCCTTGCCTATAACGGCACGAGCCCGGGGCCGCTGATCGAGGCCTATGAGGGCGACCGCGTCGAGATCACCTTCGCCAATCGGATCGCAGGCGAGCAAAGCACCATCCACTGGCACGGCATGCCGGTGCCGGCGGACCAGGACGGCAATCCGATGGACCCCGTGGCGGCGGGCGCCGACCGCGTCTATGCCTTCGAGCTGCCCGAAGGCTCAGCCGGCTCCTACTGGTATCACCCGCATCCGCATGGTCGGACGGCCGAGCAGGTCTATCGTGGCCTTGCCGGCGCTTTCGTCGTGAAGGCGAAGGCCGATCCGGTCCCTGCGGCCTATGGCGACACGGTGCTCATGTTCACCGACCTTCGCCTGGCCGCCGATGGCACCATGCCCGACAACACCATGATCGACATGATGAACGGCCGCGTCGGCGACCATGTGCTGGTCAATGGCCAGAAGAACCCGAAGCTGGCGTTGGCGGCGGGCGCGAAACGGCGCCTGCGGCTCTACAACGCCACCAATGCGCGCTTCCTCAGGCTCGCTTTCGCCAACGCCACGATGACCGTGATCGGCAGCGACGGCGGCCTCCTGGAGGCACCGGTTGCGGCCGATGAGATCCTGCTCAGCCCGGCGGAGCGCATCGAACTGGTCGTCGCCTTCGACCAGCCGGGCACTGCGACCCTCACCACGCTTGACTATGACCGCGGCTGGATGGGGCCGGGCCGGCCGGCCGATGCGGGGCTGACGCTGTTGACCGTCGATGTCTCCGACACGCCGGCCGAGGCGATGCCGCCGCTGCCCGAGCGGCTGCGGCCGATCGCGCCGCTTGGGGGCCCCACGGTCAACCGTCGCCTCGTCTTCACCGAGACCATGGCGATGAACCCCACCGGCATGGAGATGGGCTTCCTGATCAACGGCAAGGCATTCGACATGGGCCGCGTCGACATCGTCGCCAGGGCGGGCGAGACCGAGCTGTGGGAAATCGTCAACCAGGCCGACATGGACCACCCGTTCCATCTCCACGGCACGCAGTTCCAGGTGGTCGAGCGCGAGCGCGGCGGCCACGTCGCCAAGCCGCCTTATCTGGCGTGGAAGGACACGGTCAACGTGGCGCGCGGCGAGACCGTGCGGCTCCTCACCCGCCAGGAGCGGCCGGGCGCGCGCATGTATCACTGCCATATCCTCGAGCATGAACAGCTCGGCATGATGGGCCTCGTCGACGTGCGGGCATGAGGGATCGCATCGTTGTCGCGGCGGCGATGCTGGCGCTCGCCGGCCCGTTGATCCTTGCTCCGTCGCTGGCGGCGGGTCCGGGCGATCCCATCGTGGCGGCGCGCCAGGCCTCGATGAAACAGATGGCTGCCGCCGCCAGGGCGATCGCCGAAATGTTCGACGGCAAACGCGCCTATGAGCCGGCAGCCTTCAAGGCCGCGGCGGACACGCTGAGCGCCCGCGCCGCCGCCCTGGCTGGCGAATTCCCGCAAGGCACGCTCGGCGCGCCGTCCGGCGCCAGACCGGAAATCGATGACGCTCGGCCGGTGTTCGAAGCGCTCGCCCGCCATATCGGGAGGCTCACCGGCGCGCTCGCCGACAAGGCCGGAGACGCGCCGCCCGGGATCACCGCCGACATGCGGATGGCGGGCCCGCCGATGGACGGCGGCAGCCTGCTCGGCAAGCGCCCGGGCGCCGCCGAGGCCGACCCGGCCAAGATGCCGGCCGAACATCTCCTGCACCTCATTCTGCAGGACTGTGCCAGCTGCCATTCGAAGTTCAGGCGGAAAGTCGAATGAGGCCGGGCTCGGTCAGGGCGCGATATGGCGGCGCACCGTCTTCCACTCCTGCCAGATCAGCCACATGACGATGGCGTCGAAGACGGTCAGCACGAGCAGGCCGGGCGAATGCGTGTAGGAGTAGCGATAGACCTGGTAGGCCATGAAGGCGCCGAGCGCCACCAGCGAGGCAGGGTAGGACCATAGCTTGCCGCGCAGCAGGCCGATGACTAGCAAAAGCTTAATCAGCCCGTGGCTGAGTAGGTAGAAGGCATAGAACTCCTTGCTCGCGACGGAGAACTCGGCCGCCATCCGCGACAAATGGGTGGCTATGAAATCGTTTGGATCTTCGATCAACTCCTCCTGGGTGAACATGTTGACCCAGGAGGCGATGGTTTCGGTGGTGACGAGGTAAAGCAGCACGCCGCCGACGCACTCGATCAAGGCATGGGCACCTTTTAGCCATACACTGACCTCAAAGAGCTGGTGAATGCGATGCTCGTCGGCGGGCTTCAACGATCGACCTCACGATAGGCCAAGGGAAATCGGGCCAGGGAAATCAGATAAGAATGGACGCATCTCTCACGCACTGGATCAACGCGGCTGCCGGCGTCAGCCCGCTTCTTGATAGGACAATGATCACTATCTCACAAATCGGCGTGCCGCTGATGGTGATTGCGGTCGCCCTGCAATGGTGGTCCAGGAACGACCGCCTCCATGTGCGTCATGCCTGCCTGTCCGCCGGTCTTTCCTTCCTGCTCGGGTTGGCTATCAACCAGGCGATCCTGCTCTTCGTCCACCGGATCAGGCCTTACGACGCCGGCGTCACGCATCTCTTGATCGCGCCCAGCGCCGACTGGTCGTTCCCGTCCGATCACGCGACCGCCAGCATGGCCATCGTCGCGGCCTTTGCCATGCAGGCATTGCCGCGCCGCACGCTGGGGCTGCTCGTGCTCGCGTTCGTCATCTGCTGGTCCAGGATCTTCATCGGAACACATTACGTCAGCGACGTGATCGGCGGCGCCGTCACCGCCGCCATCGGTGCGCTGGCGGTCCGGCTGACCTATCGGGAAAATTCACGGCTCGACGCCTTCGCCACAGGGATCCTCTGAACGTCCGACGAGGCGCGCCCGGCCGGCGTTTCGCGAAAACGGGATGATGGACGGCGCATCACAAAAGTGACGCGCTCGACCCGCTATATGCTAGGCTCCCGCCGCCAAAACAGGGTTCATCGTTATGGATGCCAGCGAATTGCAGGCCATAGGTGATACGCTGATGCGCGTTGTCACCCCAGATATGAAACCGAAAGACCTGCTCAAGGCGGTGCGAAAACTGCATCCGGACGCCAAGAAGAAGGATATCGCCCGGGCGGCCTTCCACGCCATCATCGCCAACGCCGACCAGGACCCCGGCAAGTCGCGCAACCTCCAGGCCTTCGCGCTTGCCGAGCGTACCCAACAATCGGAATAAATTGCCGCGAATTGTAGCGTTGGGCTTGCCGGAAACTTAATAAGCAACTTCTAATTTAGTGGCTCAACCGGCAGCTAGCCCCCAACCGGTAATGAGCTCATGACCAAAAACCTCGGCAATGCCAAACCCAGCGCTCCCGCCAAGGAGATAAACCCCTCGCTGTTCGGCAAGGCCGCGCCGGCACTGTTTCCGCTGGTCGTTGCGGCGCTCGGCTATCTCGTCGGCCGGCATTTCTTCGGCTTTTGACGCGGCCGGCGGTCGTGTGGGCCGGTACGCTTGCAGCTTTGGTCCTAGGGCCTAGGTCGTTCTTGTCCTTGGGTGGGCCCGGGCGCATGCTTATGACAGCCGGCGGCCTCGCAAACTCCGGTCAGGCCCGGCCGCCGAACCCAGTATCACCCCCCAAGGCTGCCGGGCCGCCGCCGTGCGGCGAATTCGTCCGCACACGCACCGCAAAGCGCCAGGCTGCACGATCCGCGGTTCTGTCCGAACGTTTTCGAAATTCACCGCCGCGCTGTTTCACAAGCCGAACGTCGTAGCGAAGTCGAATTCTGTCGCGCCAAGATGCAACGGCATGCCTGCTCCGCCATGCTCGTTTCTATCCGGGTGGCTCCGCAGATGCGCCGAATAACAGCGAGCCGCTTTGCACTAAAGACCGACAGAGCCACTGTTCGGCAACTCCAGGCGCGCTAGATCATACTGGATCGGGTTAGGAAGTTCTCCGGGCGAAGAGCAGGAGCTGTATATGGTAACAAGCGAGCCAGACAGTGTCCGCGTAAAAGCCGTCAATGGCCAATGGATCGTGCGCGTTGTCGATGGCGGCAGGCTGACGCAGCAAGTTTTCGATATTCACGCGCAGGCCGAGATATTCGCGGAGGAGGAGCGGCTGCGGTTGGGGCTGCCCGGCGAGCCACCGACCGAGGAGCCGGTCGGGCCGCTGCGGCGCGGGCGGGCTCGCTGAGGCATCTTCCACATGAGGGAGATTGGCGGCCTGCTACCCCAGATGCTCCGTCCTAAGTCGCTCTTTCATCCGCTCTAGCGCCGGCTGGCCGCCGGCCGCGAGCTCATCGGCAATCCGGCTGAGATCATCGTCCGCGTTGCGATGTTTGCTGCCCCAGGCGCCCAGCGTCGCCAGCACCGGCAACAGGTCGATGCCGGCTTCGGTCAGCCGGTAGATCGCCTTCAGCGCGTGCGTCGGGTCGTCGCTGCGGGTGAGGATGCCTTCGTCGACCAGCGTCTGCAGCCGCTCGGCCAGCGTGCGCGACGAGATGCCTTCGTCGGATTGCAGGAACTCGCGAAAATGCCGTTTCCCGGCAAAGGCGAGGTCGCGGATGATGAGCAGCGTCCAGCGGTCACCGAGCAATTCGAGCGAGAGGCTGATCGGGCAGCCGGATCGTCCCTTGGTTGACATCAAATTGGTTCCATTTTTAAATCACTTTACTATTGACATCATTATCGATCTCCGTCAAATGGTTCCGAAAGTAAATCATTTGAGCAGAGGGAAGAACGTCATGAACCGGCAAGCCAACCGCACCATCGTGGTCGTCGGCGCAACCAGCGAGGTCGGCGCCGAGGTCTCGGCCAGACTGACAGGGGCAGGGCATTCAGTGCGCGGCGTCGCCCGCAGCCTCGGTGTTGCGCTTGACGACCAGGCGGCGCTCGACGCCGCATTCTCTGGCGCCGACAGCGCTTACGTGATGATCCCCTTCGATGTCACCGCGCCCGATCTGCAAGGTTTCGAGGAAGAGGTCGGCGCACGGCTTGCCGCGTCCATCGCCAAGGCGGGCCTCCGCCGTGTCGTGCTGCTCAGCGGCCTCAATGCCCATCTCAAAATGGGCACCTCGCTTGGTGCGGCACTGATGGAGGAGCGGCTTGCCGCGCTGGGCCTGGAGGAACTCGTCTATCTGCGCGCCTCCTTCTTCATGGAGAATTTCGTCAAGGGCATGGGCTTCGTCGAGCAGGCGGCGTCCGGCGTCTTCGCCTCGCCGTTCCGCGGCGACCTGCCGATGCCGCTGATTGCCGCCAAGGACATTGGCGAGCGCGCCGCCGCGCTATTGGGTGCCGAACATTTCCCGGCCCGGCCCAGGATGGTGGTGGCCTGTTCGAGCGTGTAGTCGCCGCCGCCATGCAGTTCGACAACGCGCCGGGCCGGGAAATGTTCGGCACCCAATAGCGCGGCGCGTTGTCGAACTGCAT
>NZ_RZTO01000292.1:0-6804 GCF_003997225.1 Mesorhizobium sp. M2C.T.Ca.TU.002.02.1.1 | reverse complement strand
GGCTTCAGGTCCTTCGGCGCCACACCGCTGACCGCCTTGCCGAGGAAGCCGACGCCAGCGACCGTCTCGTTGGCGGCCGGGGCATCGGCAACCGCCGAGCCACCGCCCAACGCCAGCTTCTTGCGAGCTTCGCTCAATTCCTTCTCGAGCTTCTTGCGCTCCTCGAGCAATGTCTCGACGCGCGCCGGCACGTCGGCCGGCGAGATCTTCAAGGTTGCCGCCGCGGCCTTCAGCCGCCTGTCCTGCTCGTCGAGATGCTTGCGTGCCGCCTCGCCGGTCAGCGCCTCGATGCGGCGCACGCCGGCCGCCACCGCGCTGTCCGACAGGATGCGCACCAGGCCGATGTCGCCGGTCGACCTGACATGCGTGCCGCCGCAAAGCTCGACCGAATAGGGCCGATTGGCCTTGGCGCCATGCAGGCCTGTGCCCATCGACACGACGCGCACCTCGTCGCCGTATTTCTCGCCGAACAGCGCCATCGCACCCTCGGCGATCGCATCATCGACCGACATCAGCCGCGTCGTCACCGGGCTGTTCTGCACCACGATCTCGTTCGCCATGCGCTCGACCTCTTCGAGTTCGTCCGACGAGATCGGCTTGTTGTGCGAGATGTCGAAGCGCAGGCGGTCGGGCGCGACCAGCGAGCCCTTCTGCGCCACATGGGTGCCCAGCACCTCGCGCAGCGCCTCGTGGATGAGATGCGTCGCGGAATGGTTGGCGCGCAGCTTCGAGCGGCGGGCATGATCGACCTTGAGCTCGACGGCGGCACCCGTCTTCACCGTTCCCTTAGTCACCTTGCCCAGATGCACGAACAGACCGTCGGCCTTCTTCTGCGTGTCGGAAACCTCGATCGAAAAACCCTCGCCCGAGATCACGCCGGTATCGCCCATCTGGCCGCCGGATTCGCCGTAGAACGGCGTCTGGTTGACGACCACGGCGACCGCATCGCCCTGGCTCGCGCTGTCGATGGCCTTGCCGTCCTTGACCAGCGCCTGGACGATGCCCTCCGCAGCTTCCGTCTCGTAGCCGAGGAATTCGGTCGCGCCGGTCTTCTCGCGCACCGAGAACCACACCGTCTCGGTCGCGGCTTCGCCCGAGCCCGCCCAGTGCGCGCGCGCCTCGGCCTTTTGCCGTTCCATCGCGTCGGTGAAGCCGGCGATGTCGACCGAGATGCTGCGCTGGCGCAGCGCGTCCTGTGTTAGGTCGAGCGGGAAGCCGTAGGTGTCGTAGAGCTTGAAGGCCGTCTCGCCGTCGAGCATGTCACCGGCTTTGAGCGTCTCGGTCGCGTCCGAAAGCAGGCCGAGACCGCGCACCAGCGTCTTGCGGAAGCGTGTTTCCTCGAGCTTCAGCGTCTCGGTGATCAGCGCCTCGCCGCGCACCAGCTCGGGATAGGCCTGACCCATCTCGCGCACCAGTGCCGGCACGAGCTGCCACATCAAAGGCTCCTTGGCGCCGAGCAGCTGCGCGTGGCGCATGGCGCGGCGCATGATGCGGCGCAGCACGTAGCCGCGCCCCTCGTTGGAGGGCAGCACGCCGTCGGCCACGAGGAACGAAGACGAGCGCAGATGATCGGCAATGACGCGATACGACGCCGCGTTCTCCTGGTTCGGGCCCTGGCCGAGCGCGGAGGACGCCGCGTCGATCAGATGCTTGAACAGGTCGGTCTCGAAGACGCTTTCGACTCCCTGCAGGATGGAGGCCATGCGCTCCAGGCCCATGCCGGTGTCGATCGAGGGGCGCGGCAGGTCGACGCGCTCTTCCTTGGTCACCTGCTCATACTGCATGAACACCAGGTTCCAGAATTCCAGGAACCGGTCGCCGTCTTCTTCCGGACTGCCGGGCGGGCCGCCCCAGATATGCTCGCCGCGGTCGATGAAGATTTCCGAGCACGGACCGCACGGACCGGTGTCGCCCATGGCCCAGAAATTGTCGGAGGTCGGGATGCGGATGATGCGGTCGTCGGAAAAACCGGCGATCTTCTTCCAATAGGCCGCCGCCTCGTCGTCGGTATGATAGACGGTGACGAGCAGCTTGTCCTTCTTGAGGCCGAAACCCTTGGTGATCAGGTTCCAGGCAAGCTCGATCGCGCGCTCCTTGAAATAGTCGCCGAACGAGAAATTGCCGAGCATCTCGAAGAAGGTGAGATGGCGCGCGGTGTAGCCGACATTGTCGAGGTCGTTGTGCTTGCCGCCGGCGCGCACGCTCTTCTGCGCGGTCGCGGCGCGCGAATAGGGACGCTTCTCCAAGCCGGTGAAGACGTTCTTGAACTGCACCATGCCGGCGTTGGTGAACATCAGCGTCGGATCGTTGCGCGGCACCAGCGGGCTGGAGGCGACGATCTCGTGACCCTCCTTGCGGAAGTAGTCGAGGAATGTCGACCGGATGTCGTTCACGCCACTCATTGCATACTGCCTTTTTCGCAAGAACCGCCGGCCCGGCCGGCGGCAAATGGGCTTTGGTGTTTCAGAAGATAGATGGGCCTTTTAGCGATAGCTCTTGAGCCTGTCCAGAAACACGGAAACAGGCACGTCGCCCAAAGGTGCGCAAGCGGTTTTGGGAAAACGGCATGCATAAACAAGGAACCAAAGTGCCTGAATTTATGCAGCGCAAGGCGCTTTGGGCCAATCAGCAGGCGAGCGGCGGCCCAGCACCACCCGCAAAAAGCAAAACCGCCGGCGCGAGGGCCGGCGGTTCGGGGTACGCAGTACTCAAGAACTCGATTACATAAGCATAATGCAATGAACCAGGATTGTGGCCGAACTCCGGCTAAGCCGACTAATTTCTTTCGCTCAATCCTGCTGCGCGATCTTCCTGGAATGAGCCTGCCTTAAACGGCGCCGGCTTCGTCCTCGAAACCGTCGTCCCCGCCCTCGGAGCCACCATTCTCGAGGAATTTCTCGGCGATCAGCCCGGCATTCTGCCTAAGCGCCATCTCGATCTCGCGCGCCGTGTCCGGATTGTCGCGCAGGAACAGCTTGGCGTTCTCGCGACCCTGGCCGAGACGCTGCGAATTATAGGAGAACCAGGCACCCGACTTCTCGACCACGCCAGCCTTGACCCCGAGATCGACGAGCTCGCCGGTCTTGGACACGCCCTCGCCATACATGATGTCGAACTCCACCACCTTGAAGGGCGGGGCCAGCTTGTTCTTGACCACCTTGACGCGGGTTTGGTTGCCGACGACCTCGTCGCGGTCCTTGACCGAGCCGATGCGGCGGATATCGAGGCGCACCGAGGCGTAGAATTTCAGCGCGTTGCCGCCCGTGGTCGTCTCGGGCGAGCCGAACATGACGCCGATCTTCATGCGGATCTGGTTGATGAAGATGACCATGGTGTTGGAGCGCGAGATCGAGGCGGTCAGCTTGCGCAGCGCCTGGCTCATCAAACGAGCCTGGAGACCGGGCAGCGCGTCGCCCATCTCGCCTTCGATTTCGGCGCGCGGCGTCAGTGCCGCCACCGAGTCGACGACCAGGACGTCGATGGCGCCCGAACGCACCAGCGTGTCGCAGATTTCCAGCGCCTGCTCGCCGGTGTCGGGCTGCGAGATCAGCAGGTTTTCCAGGTCGACGCCGAGCTTGCGGGCATAGACCGGATCGAGCGCGTGCTCGGCATCGACGAAGGCGCAGATGCCGCCCTTCTTCTGCGCTTCCGCAACCGTGTGCAGCGCCAGCGTCGTCTTGCCCGAGCTTTCCGGCCCGTAGATCTCGACGATACGGCCGCGCGGCAGGCCGCCGACGCCGAGCGCGATATCGAGGCCCAGCGAGCCGGTCGGCACGGTTTCGATCTCGACCGCCTGCTCGTTGGCGCCGAGCCGCATGATCGAGCCCTTGCCGAAAGCGCGCTCGATTTGCGACAGCGCCGCATCCAGAGCCTTTGATTTGTCCACTGCCTTATCCTCTACAAGCCGCAAAGTATTCTGAGCCATGATACATCACCCCTTGGTCGTCAATGAAGGCCGGACAATCCGTGATCCCTGCCGATTTGTACCTTTTTTGTTCTCATTTGGCAAGAGGCAACAAATATCTGAAAAACAATCAATATCTGGATTTGTTCTATTTTTGTCTCACCAGAGGCAGTGCGGAGCGCAACCACTGGTCCAGAAGAGATTTCGATATCCGGCCATCCGAATCGCGACCCCGATTGCAGGGTGACCCGGGGAAACCTAGAGCAATTCCAGGAAAAGTGCGTAGCGGTTTTCCGTCCGGAATTGCGCAAAACTAAAGAGTTAGAGCGGTTCGGCGATTCCGTGAAACGCTGAACCGCTCTAGTGTGCGCAGCCGCACGATCAATGAAAGTCAGCGACCCGAAATGCCGACATCCCCAACTATCCTGGTCCCAACGATTCTGGCTTTGGGCGGCGCCCATATCGACCGGCGCGGCCAGGTCTCGGGCATTTATGTGCCGGCCGCCTCCAACCCCGGCATGATGCGCGAGGATGTCGGCGGCGTCGTCTTCAACGCGCTGCGCAGCGTGGTGAAGCGCGGCGTGTCGGCCTCGCTGATCTCGGTGCGCGGCGGCGACGCCGCGGCCGAAACGGTCGCCGCGGCGATCGACAACGCCGGCATAACGGACCTCTCGGTCGTGTTCCTCGACCGCACGACGCCGAGCTACACGGCGCTGATCGACGCCGAGGGCGAATTGATCGTCGGGCTGGCCGACATGGCGCTCTACGACCTCGCCTTTCCCAAGCAGATGAGGCGTTCCAAGGTGCGCGAGGCGATCGCCGCCGCCGACGCGATCCTGTGTGACGCCAATCTGCCGACGGCGGCGCTGGAGCGCCTGGTGGCGCAGGCCGGCGGCCGGCCGGTCTTCGCCATCGCCGTCTCGCCGGCCAAGGTCGTTCGCCTGTCGCCGCTGCTCGGCGATCTGTCGCTGCTTTTCATGAACCGCCGCGAAGCCGCCGCGCTGGTAGCCGCCGAACTGTCGGGCAAAGCCCTTGTCGGTGCGCTCAGGCGGGCCGGCCTCAACGCCGGCGTGGTTACGGCCGGCAGCGCCCCCGTGCTGGGCTTCGACGACACCGGCATCTTTGAAATCGACCCGCCCGCGCCGCGCCGGGTCGCCGACGTGACCGGCGCCGGCGACGCCCTGACCGGCGCGACGGTCGCCGCCCTGCTGCGCGGCCTGCCGCTGCGCGCCGCGCTGCGCGAGGGCGTAGCGGCGGCAATGCTCGCCATCGAGAGCCCAGAGGCCGTGCCGTCCTTCACGACCGCCAACTTCGGCCAAGCGCTTGCCCTTGTGCCGGAGGCACGGGAGGTGGCATAGGGCACCGACAATCTAGTTCCTCCTTGTCGGAGACAGCCATGACGCCGCAAACCGCCCGTCCCTTCATCGACATCCATCCGCCCGTGGCGGAAGCGCTTGCCGCCGGCCGGCCCGTGGTGGCGCTGGAATCGACCATTATCACCCATGGCATGCCCTACCCCGACAATGGCGCCATGGCGGCCAAGGTCGAGCAGATCATCATCGACGGCGGCGCGGTGCCGGCGACGATCGCCGTGGTCGACGGCCGCATCAAGATCGGCCTGTCCGACGGCGAACGCGAATCGCTCGCCATGACGGGCGACGCCATGAAGCTGTCGCGCGCCGATCTCGGCTTCGCGGTCGCTCAGAAGCGCACCGGCGGCACCACGGTCGCGGCCACCATGATCGCCGCGCATATGGCCGGCATAAAAGTCTTTGCCACCGGCGGCATCGGCGGCGTCCACAAGGGCGCCGAAAAGAGCTTCGATATCTCGGCCGACCTCGACGAACTGGCGCGCACGCCGGTCATCGTCGTTTCGGCGGGCGCCAAGGCGATCCTCGACATCGAAAAGACCCTGGAAGTGCTGGAGACGCGCGGCGTGCCGGTCATCGGCCATGGCAGCGAGACGATGCCCGCCTTCTGGTCGCGCCAGTCGCCTTTCCGCGCGCCGCTGACACTCAATGCGCCTGAGGACATCGCCCATTTCTACCGCACGCGCCAGGCGCTGGGCCTGGGCGGCGGCATTCTGGTCGCCAACCCTGTGCCCCGGAATGACGAGATCCCGGCCGCTGAGATGGACGGCTACATCCAGGCGGCGCAAAAGGCGGCCGAAGCGCAGAAGGTCACCGGCAAGGCGGTGACGCCGTTCCTTTTGTCGAAGATCCTGGAACTCACCGGCGGCCGCAGCCTCAAGACCAACATCGCGCTGGTCGAGAACAACGCGCGGCTGGCGGCGGAGATCGCCAAGGCGCTGTAGGGACGGCAGCTCCAGCCAATCGCAACGGCCGCGTTCCGTCACCCCCCTCTGTCCTGCCGGACATCTCCCCCGCAAGGGGGGAGATTGGCAGCTTCATCGAAGGCGCTCTTCTTGCAACGTTGGCGACTGGCGAAAGCCGGCGCGACAGCTAATCTCCCCCCTTGCGGGGGAGATGGCCGGCAGGCCAGAGGGGGGGTGCTGTCCCGCCAGCATTTCCAAGTTTCACTTTCCCGCCCTTCGTCCCGCCTCATAAGCACGCCGCGCCCACACGGCCATCTCGTCGGGATCGTCGAACGCCTCGTCCGGCACGCTCCAATAGGGCATCGCCACCGCCTTGCCGTGGCGCGAGCCGGTATAGGTCCACTGGCGGCAGCCGGCGGCCTCGAAATCGGGAACCGTCTCCTCATCCGCCTTCAGCATCAGTTCGTCGCGCACGACGACCGCGACGATGACGCCGTCGCAATAGATGCCCTTGCCGCCGAACAGTTTGCGGATGCCGATCGGGCCAAGGCTTTCGAATAGTTCTTCAAGGCGCGTATTGTCCATGCCGCGATCATCTCATCCGGCATCGGCCTTGTCATTGCCG
>NZ_RZTO01000291.1:0-6810 GCF_003997225.1 Mesorhizobium sp. M2C.T.Ca.TU.002.02.1.1 | reverse complement strand
GCTTGACGCCTTCGTCGGGCTGCAGCCGGATCACCAGCTGATTGGCGAAAATCGGCCCGGCACTGTCGTCGAAGATCGAAAAGGGGATCGGCTTGAACTCGATGACGATCTCGGAAACCCGGCTCGCCAGCCTTTTGCCGGTCCTGAGGTAGAATGGAACGCCGGCCCAGCGCCAGTTGCCGATCTCGGCCCTTATGGCGACGAAGGTCTCGGTGGTGCTGTCCTTGCCGAGTTCCTCGACATAGCCCTTGACCGGGCCGCCCGCCGAAGCGCCGGCGCGATACTGGCCGCGCACCGTGTGCTTGGGCGCTTCGTTGCCGTTGATGCGCTTCAACGCCCTGAGCACCTTCAGCTTCTCGTCGCGTACGGCGTCGGCGTCCATCGAGGACGGCGTTTCCATGGCCACGAGGCAGAGCAGCTGCAGCATGTGGTTCTGCACCATGTCGCGCAGCGCGCCGGCCTTGTCGTAATAGGTGACGCGGTCTTCGAGGCCGACGGTCTCGGCGACAGTGATCTGCACGTGGTCGATATGGGCGGAGTTCCACAGCGGCTGATAGAGCGCGTTGGCGAAGCGCAACGCCATCAGATTCTGTACGGTTTCCTTGCCGAGATAATGGTCGATGCGGAAGATCTGGCCTTCGTGGAAATCGTCGCCCACCGCGTCGTTCAGCGCGCGCGCCGAGGTCAGGTCGCGGCCGATCGGCTTCTCCAGCACAATGCGCGAGTTCGGCGTGATCAGCTTGTTCTGCTTGAGCTGGTGCGAGATATCGCCGAACAGCGCCGGCGCCACCGCGAGATAGAAGGCACGGATGCGGTCGCTGTCGCCGATCGCCTTCTTCAGCTTGTCGAAGCCCGCGCCGCTGGTGGCGTCAGCCGGGACATAGGAAAGCCTGGCCAGGAAGGTTTCCAGTTCCTTTTGGTCGATATCGGCCGGCTTGACGTGGGACGAAATCGCCTGCCTGGCGAAAGCCTGGAACTCGGCGTCGGTCATCTTGGCGCGCGAGGTGCCGATGATGCGCGTCGGTTCGCAGAACTGATGGTCGCGCTGGCGATAATAGAGCGAGGGCAGGAGCTTGCGCTCCGACAGGTCGCCGGTGCCGCCGAAGATGATGAAGTCGAAGGGATCGACAGGGATGATCTGGCTGGTCATGGTCAGTCCGATTTGATGCCGGATACCGGCAGCGTGGTTGGTATATTCTAATCGATTTAAATTTTCCAGTGCCATGGTGTCACAGGCAGGACCAATCGCTTGCTGTTGCATCGGTCCACCTGTTTCCCGACACTTGCGCCGCCGACAGGCCTGTCGGTAAAGCCATGGCTTCCGGCAACGTTCGCGGCCGCACCATAGAACGCGAATGTGACGAAAGCTAAGGGAGAATACCGCTGCGGGGCGGCGGCCGGAAAATCAAGAACTGCGGAAATCCAATGAGCAGGAAAACCATGCGTCTGGAAAACAAGGTCGCCATCATCACCGGTGCTGCGTCGGGCTTCGGGGAGGGCATGGCCAGGCGCTTCGCCGAAGAGGGCGCGCGCGTGGTCGTCGCCGACCTCAACGCCAAGGGCGCCGAGCGGGTGGCCGAGGAGATCGGTCCCAACGCGATCTGGACCCAAACCGATGTGTCCCTGCGCTCCGAATTCGACGAGATGATCTATGCCGCCAAGAGCGCCTTCGGCCGCATCGACATCATGGTCAACAATGCGGGCTTCACCCATCGCAACGGCGATATGCTCGCCGTCGACGAGGAGACCTTCGACCTGATCACAGCGGTCAACATGAAGGCGATCTACCACGCCGCGCTGGCCGTCGTGCCGATCATGGACCGGCAGGGCGGCGGCGTCATCCTGACCACGGCCTCGACGGCGGGGCTTCGGCCGAGGCCAGGCCTGACCTGGTACAACGCCTCCAAGGGCTGGGCGATCACCGCCACCAAGTCGATGGCGGTCGAACTGGCGCCGAAGAACATCCGTGTCAACTGCCTCTGCCCGGTCGCCGGCGAGACCGGCATGCTGGAGAAGTTCATGGGCGTCGACACGCCCGAGATCCGCGAAAAGTTCCGCGCCTCGATCCCGCTCGGCCGGCTCTCGACACCCCTCGACATCGCCAACGCGGCGCTGTGGCTGGCTTCGGATGAAGCCGCCTTCGTCACCGGCGTGGCGCTGGAGGTCGATGGCGGCCGCTGCATCTGAGCCGTTTCCAGGTAGCGGCTGCTTATGCGGCGAACGGATAGGCTGGCGCCGTCAAGCCAAGTCTCCAATTTGACTTCATGGTCCGTCGAAACGATAACGGACCGGGGTAGGGGAATTGGCGCGTGGTTAAGGTCAGGCTGCGTGAAATTCGCAATGATCTGGGCTGGCGATTGCGCCGCTATCGGGCAAGACGTGCGCGTGCCCAAAGCAAGGCTATCTTCATCGGCATAACCGGCAGTTCCGGCAAATCGACGGCAACCAGCCTGCTTGGGCATATCCTGGCCGGTCGCGGCACCGTCCATACGCAGGTTCTGGCCAACACGCTCAAGGCACTCGTCCGCACGCTCTACAAGCGCATGAAGCGCGCGGGCGAGGTTGACTACGTCGTATTCGAAGCCGGCGCGTTCGAGCCTGGTTCGATCAGGCCGATGGCGGAGATGCTAAAGCCGGACTTGGCCGTCGTAACGATGGTCAGGCTGGAGCATTTTGCTCAATTCCGGAGCCTGGAGGCTGTCGCCCAGGAAAAAAAGGCCCTGGTCGAGGCATTGTCACCGGGCGGGCTCGCAATCTTGAATGCCGACGACCCGCATGTGCTCGGTATGGCTTCAGACGTAAGGGGCCGTGTCGCGACCTTCGGCCAGTCGGAGACTGCAGACTATCGTGTAACGGAGGTCCATGCCGCCTACCCCGACCGGCTCACATTTTCGCTGCGCTGGAATACTGGTGAGATCGACGTGCAAACACCTTTTCCCGGCGAGCACTTCTGGCTGCCGGCGGCTGCCGCCATTGTCACGGCGCTGGAACTTGGTGTCCCGCCGGAGGAAGTCGTGGCCAAGACGGCATCCTTCGAACCTCTGGCAAATCGCTGCAAGGTGGAGGCGATCGATGGCGGCCCGCAATTCATCATCGATGCCGCCAAAGCGCCTTGGCATTCGCTGAACATCGCGTTCGAGATGGTGGCCAAAGCGCGGGCTGTTCGTAAGCGGATCGTTCTCGGCCAGATTTCCGACTACGCCGGTTCGTCGCGGAAATATCGCACTGCCTATGGCGTCGCGCGCGATATCGCCGACGAGGTTATCTACACTGGTGACAATGCCCATCGCTCACGCGCGAGCCAGGCGGACCGCGACAGCGGGCGTTTCCTGGAGCTTCGTACTCCGAAGGACGCCTCGGACCACATCAAGCAGACGGCGGTCCCCGGCGAACTGATCCTGCTCAAGAGCTCCGCGAATCTTCATCTGGAGAGGATTGCGCTGGCATGGACCCACGACGTCAAATGCTGGATCCCGGCATGTGGTAAGAACGAAGGGTGTTACACGTGCGGCTTGTACGAGGTGCCGTTCGAGGAACACAAGTCCTTCCTCGAAAACCGCAGGATCGAGCGCAGAAAACGTCGGTACGAACGGCTGCTCGGCGGGTTAGGTTTCAGGCGCCGGTCTTGACGTAGCTTTTGTAGACCCAGCCGTGCTTGCCGTTATAGACGATCTCGCACCATTGCTTGCAATTCATCACCTGCACTGATGCCTTGGCCGGCACCGTGGTGATTGCGGCGGCACCTTTCTTCGGGCCCGAGCGCATGGTCACGGGCCTCAAGATGCGCCCGTTTGCGGCCGAGCTGGCTTTTTGAGGTTTGGGCTTGGGCTGCGCCGAGTCGTCCGTCGCTGCCGGCTGCGGATCTGGAACCTGCGGCTTGGCTTCGGGAATGGCGGCGGTTTGGGCGCCATCCATCTTGTCGTCAGGTTTCTTCGCGGCCGTCGACGTCTCGCTCGCGGCGCCCGCGACCTGCGAAAGCGCGTTCGAGGCGTCGTTCTCGGCATCGGCCTCGGCAAAGGCCGTATCGGTGGATTGTGCGGGGTTGGTGTCGGCGGCCTGCTTGGATGGAGCCGGTTGGTCATCGGCCGGGGCCGGCGGCGTCTGGGCGTCGGAAGCCGTCCAGCGGGGACTGTTCGGCGCCAGCGCCGGAATGCTGGCTTCGCGAGCCGCCGTCGTGGGCGTGACCGCGTCTGCCTTGCGCGCGGCTTGCGGCGCCGCCGCCACGGTGACCGCCGCTGTCGCCGGAGCGATCTTCGTGGTCTTCACCGGAATTGTCGGAACGGTTTGCGCGGCGTTTGCCGCAGCCACTTGCCGGTCACTGCCCGGAAAGCAAAGCCACAGAGCCACCGCGGCCACGCCGAGCAACGCGGCAGTGCCGATCGCCGCAATGACCAGATGGGCGTTCGACTGCACCCTCTGCCAGAAGGATGGCCGTACGCTATAGCCGAACTGCATTGTAAAGCGCTGCCGTTCCGGCATGCCGAAACTGAAGGGCCCGTTCACTCAAACCACCTCCAACAAGCGGGCCGACGTTCTTTCGATCATTGCCGCAACGATTGGCTTCGATCGGCATCGGTCCCGAAATTATTGCGGACAAGGCCCGCGAAATCCCCGGATTTTCGCCCATAATTGCATCTTTTACTGCTGATTATGGCATGAGTGAGCCAAATTGCGAAATTCTGCGCGCCTGTTAAGGCTTCCACAACCTGCCGCGTGGAAGCCGCCCGTGTCGAATCGGGGCTTCGGCCGGGTGGTCAGCTTCAAATCCTGTCGCGCAACGCAAACCAGTTGAGGGCCAGAAACAAGAGCGGCGCGCGAAATCGCCGGCCGCCCGGGAAAGCGGGGATTTTCAGATCCTCGATCAGTTTCAGCCGGTCGCGATTGCCGGCAACGGTCTCGGCATAGAGCTTGCCGAAGAAGTGCGACAGCATGACGCCGTGGCCGGAATAGCCGCCTATCGAAATCACCTTCGGCATCACCTCGCGCACGAACGGCTTTCTCGGCATCGTGATGCCGACATAGCCGCCCCAGCCATGCGTGATCTCGACATCCTTCAGCGCCGGGTAGAGCTCGGCGATCTGCTTGCGGATGTGGATATGGATGTCCTTGGGATCGTTGACGGCATAGACCTCGCGGCCGCCGAACAGGAGCCGTCCGTCTTTCGACTTGCGGAAATAGCGCACCACGAAGCGGGAATCGTCGACCGACTCGCCGCCCGGCAGCACCTTGGAGGTGGCGCCGAGCGGCACGGTCGCTCCGATGAAGGAGCCGATCGGCATGATATGCGCCGCGCTCGCTGGCTCGAGATTGCCGCCATAGGCATTGACCCCGATCAAGCATTTGCCGGCTGTGATCGTGCCCTTGCGCGTCGTGACCTTCACCTTGCCGCCATTGGAAACGATGCCGGTTGACGGCGTCTGCTCGAAGAGATGCGCGCCGGCCGCCGCCGCCACTTTCGCCGTGCCGATCACCAACTTCAGCGGATGGATGTGACCGGTGCCCGTATCGCGAGTGCCGCCGAAGTAGCGCGTCGAGCCTAGCCGCTGCGCCGTCTCCGCCTGGTCCATGAAGCTGATATGCGGATAGCCGAAGCGGCTCGCCATGATCTCGGCGTGGCGCTTGTACTCGTCGACGTAACGCTGCTTGTGCGCCACGGAAAGCTGGCCCGGCATATAGTCGATGTCGATCGCGTTGGCGGCCGCGAAGTCGAGCAGATGCGCCTTGGCTTCCTCGGCCATGTCGAACAGCGCCTTGGCGCGGGAAAGGCCATATTCGGCCTCCAACTCCTCCGCCCAGGCGCGCTGCCCGGTGCCGAGCTGGCCGCCATTGCGTCCCGACGCGCCGTCGCCGAAGCGGTAGGCCTCGATGAGGACGACATTTGCGCCGGCCTTTGCGAGGTGCGCTGCGGCCGAGAGGCCGGTGAAGCCACCGCCGACGATCACGACGTCGCAGGTCCGGTCGCCATCAAGCGCAGGATATTCAAGTCGAGGACCGGCTGTATCCTCGTACCACGAGCGGCCGGGGGAAATGGGAGATTGGTAGGGCATGGGAACGCCAGTGAATGGTGAGTAGTGAATGGTGAATGGTGAATGGTGAATGGCTGTGCAACGCGCGCTGGCTGCGTTCACCCGTCCAATATGAAACTACTCACCATTCACTATTCACCATTCACGCGACGAAGTCGCCCACTCACACATTCAGCAGCAGATATTCCCGCTCCCAGGGGCTGATCACTTCCATGAAGGTCTCGAATTCGGCCCGTTTAATCGCCGCGTAGGTGGCGGCGAAGGATTTGCCGAGGATGGCCGCGAGTTCCTCATCACCTTCGAACAGATCGACCGCCTCGAGCAAACTCCGTGGCAGGTCGATCTCGTCGGCGTTGGCCGTGGTCAGCACGGGAGGCTCGGCCTTGACCTTCCTGGTCATGCCGATCAGCCCGCACGCAAGCGACGCGGCCAGCGCCAGATAGGGGTTGGCGTCGGAAGACGGGATGCGGTTTTCGACGCGCCGCGCCGCCGGATCCGAACGCGGCACGCGGAAGGCGGTGGTGCGGTTGTCATAGCCCCATTTGTTGTTGACCGGGGCCGACGCCTGCTGCGTCAGCCGGCGGTAGGAATTGACGTAGGGCGCGAACATCACCAGCGCGTTCGGCACGTGCTTCTGCATGCCGCCGATGAAATGGAAGAACGCGTCGGTCTCGGAGCCGTCCTCCGCCGAGAAGATGTTCTTGCCGGTCTTCTTGTCGACCACCGACTGGTGGATGTGCATGGCCGAGCCCGGCTGGCCCTGGATCGGCTTGGCCATGAAGGT
>NZ_RZTO01000290.1:0-6874 GCF_003997225.1 Mesorhizobium sp. M2C.T.Ca.TU.002.02.1.1 | reverse complement strand
GTTCAGGTAACATCTCATATAAGCTTCGATGCAAAGGGCGAGAATGCCTTGCAAATTTGAACAGAGGCGGTGTGCAAACACCGGAATTGCAATGTGGAAGTCTGTCGTTGCCGCCATCGCTTTGCTGGCCCTGGGCGGTTCGGCTTTCGCCGCCAGCGCGATCAACAGGGACGCCCAGACGCGGACCCTGGTCGTGACCGAAGGCGGCGCCAAGAGCGAGCTGACGCTCGCCGCCGGCGAGACGGTGGAGTTCTGCTCGAACGGCTGCTTCGTCACCCTGCCCAATGGTGACCTCGAGGCCCTGACGGGCTCGGAAACGGTCGAAATCTCGGGCGGCGCAGCCCGCATCAAGTAACTCTTGCCACGAGTTGGCCCCGCAAGATTGGCAAAGGCCGGACCGATGTCCGGCCTTTTATCGTTTCCGGTAGCCGGCGCTTAACGATGACGCCCGAAAAACCGGTAGGACCACGCGCTGCAACCGGGCGTTTTAACGTTCGCTGCGTCATCCCCGGCTATATCTGACCCAAGGACGCCGGCACACGGCGTGGGTTGAATTGGCGCGTGATCCTTTCCGAGATCGGAGTTTCGGAATCCCGCGCTCGATCGGGGCGGGACAATGGACGCGAGGTCGGACAGGAACGCAATTCCGCTTGCGGTCGATCTCGACGGCACGCTGATTGCAACGGACCTTCTGTGGGAAGGCCTGTTCATGCTGCTCAAGAAGAACCCGCTCTATGTCTTTCTTCTGCCGCTCTGGCTGATCGGCGGACCGGCCCGGCTGAAGCAGGAGATCTCCCAGCGCGTCGATATTGACCCGGCCTCGCTGCCTTACCGCCAGGACCTGCTCGACCGATTGCGCGCTGAGCATCGGGAGGGCCGCAAGATCGTGCTTGCGACCGGAACGCCACGCAAGTTCGCGGAGGCGATCGCGGCGCATCTCGGCATTTTCGATCATGTGCTGGCGACCGACGGCCCGCACAACATGACGTCGGCCAGGAAATGCGCGGCCCTTGTCGCCGCCTATGGCGATGCGGGCTTCGACTATGCCGGCAACAGCCGTCACGACCTCAAAGTGTTCGACGCCGCGCGCAACGCGCTCGTGGTGGCTCCCGACCGCAGCGCCCGGCGCTGGCAGGCGGCGCATCAGGCCGAGGCCATGCCCGCGCCGAAGCCGACGCTTAGAACCTACATCAAGATGCTGCGCATGCATCAGTGGCTGAAGAACGCGCTGATCGCCGTGCCGATGATGCTGTCGCACGAATATTTCAATCCGAACATGATCTGGGAGTGCCTGCTGGCATTCCTCTCCTTCAGCGCCGTGGCGTCCGCTATCTATATCCTCAACGATTTCTTCGACCTGGCGCTCGACCGCAAACATCCGACCAAGCGCAACCGGCCTTTCGCCAGGGGTGCTTTGTCGATCCCGTTCGGACTCGGCGCGATTGCGGTGCTGCTCACGATCGGCGTCGTCGCCAGCCTCTTCCTTCCGATCGAATTCCTCGGCGTGCTTTTGGGCTACATGGCGGTCACCACAGCCTATTCGCTGTCGTTCAAGCGCATGCTTCTGGTCGATGTGCTGACGCTTGCGGGCCTCTACACGATCCGCGTTCTGGCTGGCGCGGCCGCCACCGGCGTGGACGTCTCCTTCTGGCTGCTTGCCTTCTCGATCTTCTTCTTCCTGTCGCTGGCGCTGGTGAAGCGCTTCGTCGAACTGCGCACCACGGCCATCCCGCCCGGCGAGCGCATCGCCGGTCGCGGCTATCGCACCGAGGACCAGGAGATCGTCGCCCAGGCCGGCATGGCGTCGGCTTTCTCCTCGGCGCTGGTCCTGGCGCTCTACATGGACAGCCCGGCGGTGCGCGAGCTCTATCCGCATCCCTGGCTGATATGGCCGCTGGCGCCGATCGTGCTCTACCTCACGATGCGCGTCTGGATCCTCGCCCGCCGCGACGAGATGCATGACGATCCGGTCGTCTTCATCATCCGCGACTGGCGCAGCCAGATCGTCGTCGCCATCGGCGCGGTCTTCCTCGTCGCGGGGGGCTGGTGATGGGCCAGGAACGCTTCGGCAGCTTCGGACTGGCGACGTCGCCCGCGCGCAAGGCGATCCCGGCGGACGAGGCGATCGCGATTTTGAAGAACGGCACGGCCAGGCCGGGATCGCTGCTCGGCTACGGCAATGGCCGCTCCTATGGCGACAGCTGCCAGAACGATGCGGGCATGGTGGTCGACATGCGGCCGCTCGACCGCATCCGTTCTTTCAACGCCGAGACCGGCGTGCTCGAGGCGGATGCCGGTACGCTGCTTTGCGACATCATCGCCCACGCCGCGCCCTACGGCTTCTTTCCGGCCGTGGTTCCAGGCACGCAGTTCGTCACACTGGGTGGCGCGATCGCCAACGACGTCCACGGCAAGAACCATCATCGCCGCGGCACGTTCGGCTGCCACGTCGAGGCCTTGACGCTGCTTCGATCCGACGGCCGAACCTATCGCTGCTCGCAAACCGACAATGTCCGGCTGTTCGCGGCAACGATCGGCGGCATGGGGCTGACCGGGCTCATCCTGTCGGCATCGATCAAGCTGATGCGCGTGCCCTCGCTCGACATAACGGAAAAGACGACGCGGTTTCGCGATCTCGGCGAATTCTTCGATCTTGCCGAGGCTGCCGACCAGGCCAACGAATATGCCGTCGCCTGGATCGATCAGCTTGCCGGCGGCCATGGACGCGGGCGAGGGCTCCTGTTCACCGGCAATCATGCCGAGCACGGCTCGCACGCGGCGGACCGCGCCGGCAGCCGGCTTTCCGTGCCGGTGCAGCCGCCGTTCAATGTGCTGAACCGGCCCTTCCTCACGGCCTTCAACGCGGCCTACCGCTGGAAAAAGGGCAAGTCCGCGGTTCCGCGCCAGGCTGGCTACCAAGGCTTCTTCTTTCCGCTCGACGGCGTCCGCGACTGGAACCGGCTCTACGGGCCGCGCGGGCTTTTCCAGCACCAAAGCGTGGTGCCGGAGGAGAAGGCCCGCCGCATCGTGCCCGCGCTGCTCGAGGCGGCGCGACGGGCAGGGCAGGGATCGTTCCTGACGGTGCTCAAGCGCTTCGGCGGTGTCCGCTCGCCGGCGCTGCTGTCCTTCCCGCGGCCCGGCTACACACTGACGCTCGATTTCCCCAACCGGGGCGAAAGAACGTTGCGGCTGCTCGCCGAGCTCGATCGCATCGCCGTCGAGGCGGGCGGCGCGGTGAACCCCTACAAGGACGCCCGGATGGGGCCTGAGACATTTGCCGCGTCGTTCCCGCAATGGCAGCGGCTGGAGGCGCTTCGCGACCCGGCTTTCATATCGAGTTTCTGGGCGCGTACCGCAAAGAGACTGGAGATCGGAGAAGGGAGAGCTGAAGCCGCGGAATAGATAAAAATCGAATAAACCATGGTAAATTAAGTGTTACGCCATGGTTTGCTCAAAATACTGGTCCGGCTTCACGAAATATTTGCAGGTTTGTAATAGGACCGCCCAAGGGGGCGGGGTGGCAACAATGAAATACATAATCTTCATTCTCTTCACGGTCATGACCAATGCCGCGGCGCAGCTGATGCTGAAGCAAGGCATGATGTCGATGGGGCCGATTTCCTTCGAAGGCGTCAATCCGCTCGTCAAGCTGTTGCAGATCGTGTTCAGCCCTTGGGTGTTCCTGGGCCTCTGCACCTTCGTCATCTCGATGGCGTCGCATCTCTACGTGCTGTCCAAGGTCGAGCTCAGCTTCGCCTATCCGTTCCTCAGCCTCGCCTATGTCGCCGTGGCGATCTTTGCCTATTTCGTCTTCCGCGAGGACCTCAATGGCTGGCGCATCGCTGGCATCGCCTGCATCTGCGTCGGCACGATCCTGATCGCGCAAAGTGGGCGGGGACACGAGGACCAGACCGCTTCCATCAATCCCGACAAGATCGGCACAGGCGAGATCGTTCGATGAGACATGTGATTTTCGGCGGCGACGGCTTCGTCGGCCGTCACCTTGCCCCCAAGCTCGCCGCCGATGGCGAGACCGTCGTCGTTGCCGACATCGTCAAGAGCGACCTGCCGCATTACCGCTCCATGCGCTTCGTCACCTGCGACGTCACCGATCCGGTCTCGGTCGCGGCGGTCGGGCTCAAGGCCGACGACATGGTCTACAATCTGTCGGCCAAGATGCTGTCGCCGATCCAGGTGCGCGCCAAGCGGCATGATTTCTTCTTTCCGGTGAATTTCCACGGCACCGAGAACATCATGCAGGCGATGGACAAGGCCGGCGCCGCGAAGCTGGTCCATTACACGACCGACATGATCTACGGCCACACTGTGGTGCTGCCGATGACCGAGGACCATCCGGTCGCGCCGCTCGGCGAGTACGGGCTGTCGAAGCTGAAGACGGAGGAACTCGCCGCCGAGTGGCGCAAGCGCGGCATGTCGATCTCGCTGTTTCGGCCGCGTTTGATCATCGGTCCCGGACGCCTCGGCATATTGGAAAAGCTGTTCAAGCTGATCGACTGGAATCTTCCCGTGCCGATGATCGGCTCGGGCCGGAACCCTTATCAGTTCATCTCGGTGTTCGACTGCGCGGAGGCCGCGCGCGCGGCCTGGAAAGCCGGCGTGCCGAACGAGGCCTACAATCTCGGCTCGCTCAACCCACCGCCGGTCAAGAAACTGCTTGGCGACCTCATCCGCCATGCCGGCTCGAAGTCGATCCTGCTGCCGACGCCTGGCTGGGCGGTCAAGCGCACGCTCGACCTGCTCGACCTCATGAACATGCCGATCATGGATCCGGAGCAGTATCTGATCGCCGACGAGGAATGCGTGCTCGACGTGTCCAAGGCCGAGCGCCAGCTCGGCTGGGTGCCGCAATATCGCGACGAGGACATGCTGATCGCGGCCTACAGCGAATACCGCGCCAAGAAGGACGGCCACGCCGTCGCCGCCAAACACGTGCCTGCCGAATAAAGCGCGAAGGGAGATTTTTCAGATGACCGTCATAGCCAAGCCGGAACACACAGGCGCGCGCACGCTGGTCGATGCCCCGGCGCTTTCGCCCGCTTCCATCGCCAAGCCCGACCTGATCAGCGTCGAGCAGGCCAAGGCAATGGACGTCGCCCGCATCACCGACCTGTTCAAGGCGCATCTCAATCCCGGGCAGCTGCATTTCATGAAGCTGCTCGGCTTCCACAAGGTCAAGATCGAGCGCGCCGAGGGCATGTTCTATGTCGACCAGAACGGCCGCAAGATCCTCGACTTCTTCGGCGGCTTCGGTTCGCTCGCCTTCGGCCACAACCATCCGCGCATCCTGGAAGCGCGCAAGACATTCCAGGAGGAAAAGCGCCAGGAGATCGCAATCGCCTTCATGTCGCAATACGCAGCGGCGCTCGCGCATAACATCGCCAAGTGCTCGCCCGGCGACCTCGATATGGTGTTTTTGGGCTCCTCCGGCTCGGAAGCGATGGAAGCGGCGGTGAAGCTCGCCGAGCGCGCCGCAGGGCCGAAGCGGCCGAAAATCGTCTATGCCGAGAATTCCTTCCACGGCAAGACCAAGGGCGTGCTGGCGATCACCGACGGCCAGCTCTACCGCGCCGACTTCAAGGTGGCGGACAATGTCGTGCGCGTTCCGTTCGCCGACATCGACGCCGTCGAGCGCTTGTTCAAGAGCGATCCCGAGATCGGCGTCATCGTGCTGGAAACCATCCAGGGCGGCGGCGGCATCATCCAGGCGCCGAGCGAATACTGGCAGAAGCTGCGCGCGCTTTGCGACCAATACGGCGTGCTGTGGGTCGCGGACGAGGTTCAGTGCGGTTATGGCCGCTCGGGCCGCTTCTATGCCTTCGAGCATTACGGCGTGGTGCCGGACGTGACGGCGCTGGCGAAATCGCTCGGCGCCGGCAAGGCGGCGGTCGGCGCCATGATCGCCAGGCGCGACGTCTACATGAAGGCCTACGGCACGCCGAAGACGGCGATGATCCACGCCATGGCGACCTTCGGCGGCATGGGCGAGGCCTGCGCCACCGCGATCGAGGGCATCAACGTGCTCTATGACGAGGGGCTGATCGACAATGCCGCCTCGACCGGCGCGTACCTTCTGCAGCGGCTGCAGGCGCTGAAGGAAAAATATCCGAAGATCATCAAGGATGTGCGCGGCAAGGGTTTTATGATCGGGCTCGAGTTCCACGATTTCTCGCAGACCCTGCCTATGGTGCTCAGACCGGTGGTGAGCGTGCTCGACGACAAGTTGAAAGGCTCGCTGTCCGGCTTCGTCGGCTCGCTCTTGTTGCGCGACTACGACGTGCTCGTCGCCTTCACGGAATACAACCGCAACGTCATCCGGCTCGAGCCGCCGCTGATCTGCCAGCCCGAGCATGTCGACCGCTTCGTCGACGCCTTCGACAGCCTGTTGTCGCGCGGCATCGTGGCGATCGTGAAGGATTTCGTGAAAAGCCAGGTCGGGAAATAGAGGCCGCCGAGCATGCTGACCAGGCCGTCCGCTCCGACCAATCCGCTGGAACGGTTGACCGGCGCCGGCCTGGCGTGGGGCGAGGGAGCTTACGCGAAATGGGCGGCGTCGATCGGGGCGATCGCCTTCTCGCTCTATATCCTGCTGACCGCCGCGACCGCCTGGTTCATGCCCGACGCCAACTGGGACATGCTACCCTATCTGGCGATCGCCGAGGAGGGCACCTATCCCGATCCACAAGCGCTGCATGACTATGCCTACAACACGGTCAAGGGTGGCGTATCGGCGGGCGACTACAAGACGTTGACCGACGATGGCGGCGGCTTCCGCAGCCACATGGCGGAGGATGCCGCCGACTTCCATTCGCTGCTCGGCATGTACAGGATCAAGTTCCTTTATGCGGAAATCCTG
>NZ_RZTO01000028.1:0-17177 GCF_003997225.1 Mesorhizobium sp. M2C.T.Ca.TU.002.02.1.1 | reverse complement strand
GCGCTGGACCGTTTCACCGTTGCATGGAAACGGCGAAACGATCCAGTTCCTTGTTTTGACGCAATTCCGAACGGAAAACCGCTACGCACTTTTCCTGGAATTGCTCTGGCGGCCGCCTTGCTCTGTCTGTGTCAAACATCCGTCCACGCCAACTGGCTGGAACGGCCGCAGCCGCCGGGGACGCGGCCCGTGCGCTGCGCCGCCGCGCCGGAACGGACCGCCGAGACCTTCAAGGCGTTCGCCACCTGCCAGGCGTCGCTCTACGGCCTCGAACCGGTGCTGGCGCATGCGGTGATGGAGATCGAAAGCGGGTTCGATCCCGGCGTGCGCGGCGCCGACGGCGAAGTCGGGCTGATGCAGGTCATGCCGGCGACGGCGCGGATGCTCGGCTTTCGCGGTTCGCTCGACGAGCTCGGCGAGCCGGCCACCAACATCGCGCTTGGCGTCCGATATCTGGCGCAGGCAAACAGGCTCGCCGCGGGCGATCTTTGCACCACCGTGATGAAATACCGGGCCGGGCACGGAGAAACCCGCTTCTCGGTCCGCTCGGTCAACTACTGCCAGCGCGCACGCGCGATCCTGGCGCGGGAAGGCCTCGACATAGCCGGGCCGTTGCCGGTGGCGACGATCGGATTCTCCGACGTCTTGACGGTCGGCCTGTCCGACGCTTCCGTGGACGGCGTTGTGACCGGCCAGGAGAAGCGCGTCTGCGTGCGTCGATCATTCGTGCCCGGGCCGCGCTACATGAAATGCGCCGAGTATCGCAGCCCGGCGCAAGCAAGGACGATCCGGGCGCTGAGAGCGCGGCTGTTCGACGGATAGCATATGGGGTGGAAGCATCATGAAACGTGAGCGGCACGATCCGGACCTGAAGCGCGCCGCGCCGAAACGGATCGTTGCGGCGCGCCTGAGGGCTTTGTCGGATGCATGTCGTCTCCCCAAAACCGGAACCACTTTTGGGCGACATGCTTTCTTGTTCCATGCATGTCGTCTCCCCAAAACCGGAACCACTTTTGGGCGACATGCACTGGGGGCGATCGCTCTCGGGCTCGTTGCGACGCTGTCCGGATGCCAATCCAAGAGCGGCGCGTCGGACGTGCTCGATCCATCGGCGATCGCGGCACCCGCCGGCCAGGCGAGTGCGGCCGCGGCGCCCGCCCAGCAGGCAAGTGTCGAGACCTCTGGCAGTCCGGCCTTGGGCAGTCCGGCACCGGGCAGCGCGGCATCGGGCGGCCCGACCTCGGCCGCCGCCGCCAAGGCCCAGCTGACACTCGGCACGGGGCCGACCAAGGTGGCCATGCTTTTGCCGCTTTCGGCGCCCGGCAGCACGGGCGAGAACGGCCGAAAGATGTATGACGGCGCGCGGCTCGCGATGGCCGATCTCGGCGACAAGCTTCTGACGCTGACGATAGAGGACACGCGCGGCGACAGCGGCTACGCGAAAGACCTCGCGGTGAAGGCGATCACCTCGGGCACGGCCAAGGCGGTCATCGGGCCGTCCGAGCTGGCGGCCGCGCAGCACCTTGCCAAGCTCTCGGGCTCCAAGCGGCCGCCGGTGCTGGCGCTGGCCGACAATTTCGCCGGAGGCCCCGGCGTCTATTCGGTGCGGCTCAGCGAAGCCGACAGCGCCGCGGCGGGCGCGGCGGCGATCGCCGGCAAGGGCGCCAGGAAATTCGTGCTGCTGGTGCCGGCGGGCGCCGACTCGAGCGCCATCGAATCCCGGGTGGCCAACGCGCTCAGCATCTATGGCGCCACGCTTGCGGTGACGCTGCCCTATTCGCCGACGGACGGCGGCGCCAAGGTGGTGTCGGACATGAGCTCGCTGGTCGAGGCGCCCGACGCCGTGGTCGTCGCCTGCGGCGGCGGCAGCCCTACAGCGGTGCTTGCCGCGCTGAAGGCGAAAGGCATTCCAGGCAAGGCGGTGACGCTGATCGGCACCGACCGCTGGCTCGAGCGCCCGATGGATCCGCTCTATGAGGGCGCCTATATCGCGACGCTCGACGAGAGCGAGACCGGGCCGATCGCCGACCGGTTCAAGGCGACCTACAAATACCAGCCCGACGTCAACGTCGCCTATGCCTACGACATGGTGGCGCTGAGCGCGGGCATAGCGAGCGCGGCCGGCCCCGACGGCTTCAACAAGCAGGTGCTGGAGAACACCACCGGCTTCCGCGGCTCGACCGGCCTGTTCCGCTTCCGTAGCGACGGCTCGAGCCAGAGGTCGATGCCGTTCTTCAAGGTGGAGAAGGGACGGTTGAAGCTGGTGGAGAAGTCGACGTCGGGGTTTTGAGGGGAGCCCCGCCCCTGAAGCCGGAGAACAAATGGAAGTCTTTGAAGCGACTCCGACGAAACAAATGCGCATCACAATGCACGGCGTAGCCGTGCTCTGCCTCGTATACGTCGCCGCAGCCGCCGCGGTAGCACCCGTAACGTATCTTGCGATGCTGACTGAATATACGTTTCAGAAGTACTCGTTCCCGATCCCCTTGTTTGCGCTGTTTGGGATGGTGGGTGTTGCTGTATTCTACCGACCACGATCTCCTTTAACTTTTATCCTGGAAAAGTTGCGCGACAGAGGCAAAGGCGCGCTGATGATCATCGCGATGTTCCTCCTGAGCGCGGCCGCGTTCTCCACGCTTAAGCATGTTACCCCAGTTTATGTCTCGTTCTTTGCAGATCCATTCTTGGCCAAGCTCGATGCCACAATTCATTTTGGCAACCCGTGGAAAGTAGCGCACGCCATATTCCCGCTATCGCTGGAGCCGACGTTGTTCGTGCTGTATGGACCAGTTTGGTTTGTCCAGATGGTTGGCATGGTGCTTGTCGCCGCTTTCGCCAAAGATCATGCGATTAGGGCTCGTTATTTTCTGTCCCTCGTCCTTGTTGCAATCATTCTTGGAAGCGTGGTCCGGATCATCGGATCTTCGGCTGGACCGATATTCTTCGGCAGGATCGTTGGCGGAGATCGTTTTGCTGATCTGATGGCCGTGCTCGGCTCAAGCCCGTGGGGCGGGGCCATGATCGAAACTTCCGACTATCTCTATTCGTCTTACGCCCAGGATCGCACTGTGTTCGGAACAGGCATCGCCGCTATGCCAAGTTTGCATGTCGCCTTGGCGGTTCTAAACGCGCTTTTTCTCTCTCAGTTCGGACGCGCGACCAAGTATTGGGGATGGTTCTACTTTTCTGCAATAATGTTCGGGTCCGTTTACTTCGGATGGCATTATGCGATTGACGGATATGTGGCGATTATCGCGACTGTAACGATATGGCGATATAGCAAGCGGTGTGTTGATCGGTGACCGCGCCATCGAAGCATTCGCCCACGCGCTCACTCCCATCAAGCCGGTACGCTTCAGTCAGGCACAGACACGCTAATTAAGGTGCTCCAAAATTCCGGAGCTGGTTGCCACAACCAGTGCGACATAAATCTGGAATACCATTGCGCACACGGCGGCGGCCGAGATCGGCACCCCGAATGGCACAATACCTTTCCGATCCATGTGCTGGACATAAAGGCGGAAAGCCCCTGCCGGCAGTATGAAAGGATTTTTCACGAGCAGTGTCGTGAGGACCGCGAAGACAAAGAGGAAGACGGTAAAGATCACAAGACCGTCTTGACCAATCAAGAACGGCATTACCGTCATCAGCTTGACGTCGCCGGCGCCAACCTTGCGGAGTACCCAGAAGGGAAAGAGCACAATGAGCAGGAAGAGGCCGCTAAGCGCGCTCAATGCCATCTGGAACCATGATCCGGATTGAACGGACACAAGTTGAAGAGATCCAAGCCCAAGACAGAGGAGCAGAAGAACGGCGCGGTTGGATATTTTCTGCGTCGTGAAATCGAGCCAAGCTATCCTCGCAAACAGCGGGATTGTCAGGACTTTAAGCACCAGCGACGCGTAGAGTAACATTAGGTCTATCGTTCTATATTCTGCACGCTGGAAGACAGAAGCTTCAGATTGTTGGCGACAGTCGGATCGTTGGGCGCGAGCTCATAGGCTTTGAGGAAGTTGCTGCGCGCATCCTGCAGCTTGCCGCGCAGCAGGTAGGAATAGCCGACGTTGTTGTAGTATTCCGGCGTCGCGCCAAGCAGCCGGTAGGCCTTGCCATAGGCTAAGTCGGCGAGATCGAAACGGCGGATGCGATCGCAAGAAGCGGCGAGGCCGAGCCAAGCGACGCCGTCATTCGGAGCGAGCCTTGTCGCCTTGTAGAACAGGGCGCCAGCGTTGCCGTAGTTTTCGGACCGGAACTGGGTCTTGGCCTCGGTGACCGCCTGGTCCGAAGCGTAGTAGTCCACATCACTGACCGTCTTAAGCCCGTCGAAGGCATCGCCGAACGCGGTATAGTCGCCCTTGGCGGGCTCGTTGGTACGCACGACGCCTGTGCTGTTGCCATCAGTCGACTGGCAACCGGCAAGCAGGACCAGCAGCATGCTGGCTGCGGCAGCAATGCGCATCGGCCTTGTTATTTTGTGCTGCAAGGAGCCCTCCGACTCAATTTTAGAACTTAATCATATGCCTAATCAGAAGAAAATGCCCCTCATGCGAATGACCACCGGCAGAAGGACGATCATCAGGACCACGGGGAAGATGCAAATACCCAGCGGGATCATCATCTTGACCGGCAGCACGTTGGCACGTTCCTCCGCATGAAGGATTCTCTGTGTCCGCATTTCATCGCTGTAGACGCGCAGCGCTTCGGTCAGACTGGTACCGAGTTCCTCCGATTGCCGGAACAGCACCGCCAAAGCCCTGGCTTCTTCCAAGCCGATACGATCGGCGAGTTCCCGCAGTGAATCGCGAAGGGGTTTGCCAGCGCGCAGTTGCAGATTCATGATCGAGAGTTGAACGCCCAGCCATTTATGCGTGCCGGCCATTTCGTGACTCACCCGCTCGACTGCCGCCTCCAGGCTCATGCCGGCATCCGCACAGGTGATCATCATATCCATGAAATCGGGAAAGCCGCGACGGTAAATCTGTTTTTGCGCGTTCTCAAAGCGATCCAGCGCAATACTTGGGATGACAAGGCAAGCCAATCCGAACAGCGCGGCTCCGGCCAACGAAACAAAGCCTGGTATTTTCGGCGGCAATACCATGGCCAACAGGATGTAGCAGCCGAGAAAAGCAATGGCGACGGCGCCAATTCGCGACAAGGTGTAAAGGGCCGGCGCGCTCGCGTGGTAGAAGCCGGCACGAAACAACCTGGCTTCAAGGGCATTTGGCTCACCGCGCTCCTTCTCCAGCGCGCGGAAATAGGCATCTACAGGTCGCTGAGCCGAAATCTTGATCAGTTGCTCCTGGGCGCCCAGGGACCGCCGGTTGACGATTCCTTCCGACATCAAGCTTTCGGTGACCAGCCTTCGCGTCTGAAAAGCGGGCAACAAAACGAATGCGCCGAACAGAAACAGTGCAGCTGCGGCCGCAAATACCAAAAGGGAAACGAGAAGCTCGGAACCCAGAATGTTCGACAAGAGGTCTATGTTCGGCTCCAATCAGAAATCGAAATTTACCATGCGGTACATAATGAGGTCGCCAAGCAGCGCCCATATGCCGAAGATCGTAAACACCGGAAAGATGAGAGGGTTGCCCCAGACAGCTCCGTAATAGCTCGGAGCGACGAGTGCGAGGATTGCGAACATGACTATCGGAAAGAGCGAGATGACCCATGCCGAGAAGCGTCCCTCGGCCGAAAGCGCCCTAATCTTCATCCGAAGCTTTTGCCGTTCGCGCAGAACCTTGGACAGGTTGGCAAGAATCTCCGTTAGATTGCCGCCTGTCTTGGACTGAATGGAAAGAGAGACCGACAGAAGATGCAGCCCCTCGAAGCCGACGCGCTCCGACAGTTTCCGTGCTGCCTGCTCCATGCTCAGCCCGAAAGTGACCTCGTCGGCGACAATGCCAAATTCGGTGCCAAGCGGGTCAGGCATTTCGCGGCCAACCAACCCAACCGCCACCGAGACCGGATGGCCGGCACGCAGCGAGCGTACGATCATGTCGAGCGCGTCTGGCAACTGGCGGGCAAACTTCAAGATGCGCTTGTTGCGAGCCCGGCGAAGAAACAGCAGAGGCAAGACAAATCCTACAAATGTAAAGGAAATCAATGCTGGAAGCGCGGAAATTCCGGCCAGCAGTTTCAAAAGCAATGCTACGATCAGTCCGGCCAGGATGAAGATCGCGGCGAATGTCAGCGGATTTCCGGTTATGCCCGAC
The DNA here is from genome assembly GCF_003997225.1 of Mesorhizobium sp. M2C.T.Ca.TU.002.02.1.1. Lineage (NCBI taxonomy): Bacteria > Pseudomonadati > Pseudomonadota > Alphaproteobacteria > Hyphomicrobiales > Phyllobacteriaceae > Mesorhizobium > Mesorhizobium sp. M2C.T.Ca.TU.002.02.1.1. The sequence continues at coordinate 10,965 of NZ_RZTO01000028.1, read as the reverse complement.
TGGGTGTAGAGCCTGTTGAGCGCAACCGCTCCAAAAACATAGTCGCCAGACTCGGTCAGCCCTCGTTCACGCAACAGACTCTGCAGGGTTTGTTCTGCAGGGGCCTCGTCCGCAAGGCGCTTGAGCCGCCGGTTTATCGTGCCGGTGCGATCGCGACCTTTCACATAAGTAACGTAGAGCGCCTCGGCTGCCAGAATGACTGACGCTGCCGCCAGCACGTAGACGAAGTAAATAAGCGTCTCGCTATTCATCAGAGCGGGACCTGCGGATTGAAAGCGTCCTTGGCGAAGTGGAGGCCGAGCGTTGCCGCTTCCTGAGCAAAGCGCGGGCGGATGCCGGTGGCGCGAAATTCGCCGATGATCTGTCCGTCTGCCGCTACCTCGCGGCGAACAAAATGATAGAGTTCCTGGAGTTGGACGACGTTCCCCTCCATGCCGGTCAGTTCCGAGACGGAAATAACCCGTCTGCCGCCATCGGCCAGACGCTGCGTCTGCACAATGATGTCGATGGCCGATGCAATCTGGGCGCGGATGGATTCCTGAGTCATCGGCAGGCCAGCCATGCCTACCATCTGCTCTAGACGCGACAACGCATCGCGCGGCGTGTTGGCGTGAATGGTGGTCATCGAGCCTTCGTGACCAGTATTCATGGCCTGCAACATGTCGAAAGCTTCCTCGCCACGCACCTCGCCGACGATGATGCGGTCGGGGCGCATGCGCAGCGCGTTCTTCACCAGCTCGCGCTGGCGGACTTCGCCCTTCCCCTCGACATTGGGCGGGCGCGTTTCGAGGCGACCGACATGCGGCTGCTGCAATTGCAGTTCCGCAGCGTCCTCGATGGTGATCAGTCGCTCCTTGGCCGGGATATAACTCGACAGTGCATTTAGCAGCGTGGTTTTGCCGCTGCCGGTGCCACCCGAAACCAGGATCGACTTCCGTGCCTGTACAGCGATCCGCAGCAAATCAATCATGGGTTGGCGGATCGAGTTGAAGGCCATCAAGCGCTCAAGCGAATAGGGATTCCTGGAGAATTTGCGGATGGAGACGAGCGGACCGTCAACCGAGACCGGTCGTACGGCGACATTGACGCGCGACCCGTCGTCGAGGCGCGCGTCGACCATCGGTGCGGATTCATCAACCCGCCGGCCGATGGCTGAGACAATTTTATTGATGATGCGCAGCAGATGCGCCTCGTCGCGAAAGCGTATCGAGGTCTCCTCAAGCACGCCGCGGCGCTCAATGAAGACGTGGTTGTGAGTATTGATTAGAATGTCGGCGATTGAATCGTCCTTGAGCAACGGTTCAATCGGGCCGAGACCTAGCATCTCGTCAGCCGTATCGCTGGTCAATTGATCCAGTTCGCGCGCGTTCAATGGAACATTTCTGCCGCGCACAAATTCGCGCACGATCGGCCGGATCTCGTTCAGGATCTCGTCCTTTGACGCGCTTTCCAGCGCCGTCAGGTTGAAACGATCGATGAGATGGCGATGCAGCTCAACCTTGAGGGTCAGGAAATCATCGCCCTGCGGCTCCGCTTCGGCGGCAGGAGTGGCGACCGCTCCTTTCGGCGCAGCGGCGGCGGCGATCGGCGCCAGCGGCGTCTTCTGTTCGTTCGGCCCTTTGACGAAGCGACCCAACATGCCGCTTACCCCCTTATGATTTCCCCAGGTCGAAACTAAGCGTTAACCACGAGGGGCACAAGCGGCCTGGAGGACACACTAGAGGTATTACTTGCGGCATAGTTAAGAAATCAACATTTGATAAATCGTTTTATTTCTTCCTTGCTTCACGTATGCCGACCAAAGTCCTAAGACTTTTGGCGCCCCTCGGGAAATCACCCTGCTAACCCCATTAATATAAACGGATATGTCATATTCCTAATGTGCCAGCCTTCAGCCTTGGGCATGGCCGAATTGTGAATGAATGGTTAAGATCGCTTGAAAAATGAAGCGAATCAAGCTGTTGTTGAAAATGAAAGAGCTTTAAACCGAGTATTGAAGGGTTAAAGGACTGTTAATCCGTTTGACCGGTTTTTTAGCGCGACCTAGGATTGAACGTGACGGGGGATGCTTGGGTATGGGGTTCATCCTTAGGCTCGTCTCGTCGGGTTCAAACCTCCAAAGGGAGAATTGGCATGAAGAAGCTCATGACGATGGCCCGGCAGTTCCGCGACGATGAAAACGGCGCTGCCATGGTCGAATATTCGATTCTGATCGGCATCATCGCCGGCGCTGCGATCCTCGCGATCGTTGCCATCGGCGGCTGGGTGAGCGGGCGCTTTACGGGCCTCTGCGGCATCCTTGATGGCAAGGGCATACTTACCGCGACGACCAAGGGTACCTGCAAAGCAACAACCGGCACCGGTACTTGAGGCTATTCGATCAGGCCCGGATCGATCGATCCGGGCCTGACGGGAGAACGCAGATGAGCAACCTTATCGAAATGGCCCGGCAGTTCCACGACGATGAAAACGGCGCGGCCATGGTGGAGTATTCAATCCTGATCGGCATCATCGCCGGGGCGGCAATCCTGGCAATCGTTGCTATCGGTGGCTGGGTAAGTGGGCGCTTCACCGGCCTATGCGGTATTCTCGACGGCAAGGGTTTGACGGCGACCGCCGGCACTAGTGGTACATGCAAGGCAACAACCGGCACCGGTACCTGATTTCTTCGTTCAGGCGCGGATAATACATCCGCGCCTGAACGGTCGCCAGGCTGACGTGGCCGACATTTCTGGGCCTATTGGGGGTTTGGGGTTATGCGCGCCAATACAATCGTGATGATCGTTCTCGCCTGTGTTTTCGGCATGCTAGCGGTCGTCTTCGCGAATTTCTGGCTGGCCAGCCAGCGTAACGCGCTCGCGCGCGGCAATGATATCCCGAGCGACACCGTGGTCGTCGCGGCCGTTCCTCTTAAGTTCGGCGACACGCTGACTGAAAACAAGCTGCGTGAAATTGCCTGGCCGGTGGGCGCGGTTCCAGCTGGTGCGTTCAAGACGATCAAGGACGCCTTGGCTGGCAACGGCACGCGCCAAGCATTGCAGGCCATCAGTACCAATGAACCAGTTTTCGCCAGCAAGATCACAGGCCCCGGTCAACGCGCAACGCTTTCGGCGGTGCTGACGGAAGGCATGAAGGCTGTTTCCATCAGGGTCAACGATGTGCTGGGCGTTGCGGGGTTCGTGTTTCCGGGCGACCGGGTGGATATCCTCCTTACACGCACGACGAACGATAGCGGCGTCGCGAAGAGTTTCGTCGACGTCCTATTGCAGAGCGTCAAGGTTCTTGCAGTCGACCAGGTTGCGGACGAGAGCAAGGACAGCCCGACCGTGGTCAAGGCCGTGACTGTGGAGGTCAGCACCAAGGATGCGCAGAAGCTGACATTGGCGGCTGGGGCGGGACAATTATCCCTGGCGCTGCGGCAAGCGGCAGGTAACAAGGGCGAAGCGACGGAGCGTGTGACGGTTGCCGATCTAACCGGCGACACGCCGGAAGATGTCGCCAAAAGGCAGGCGGAACTCGACCGGCAGAAGGCAGCCGATGCTGCAGCCGCTGAAGAACGCAAACGCGCCAATGAGAAGATAGACGGCTTGGCCCAGGCCGTGGAGCGGGTTGGAAGCCAGATTGACGAACTGAGCAGGATCAAGCCCGCGCCAGTCGTCGCTGCGGCGCCGGAGGTAAAGGAAGTCGTCAAGGAGGTCGTGAAATACGTTCAGCCGGAGCCTCCGGCCCGCGCGACGATTGGCGTCTTCCGTGGGGTGAAGCTCGAAACTTATGACGTGCCGCGACAACATTAGAACAAAGCGGCAAGCGGGGGCTGCCGATTGACAGCCGGGGAGACGGGGAATGCAGAAGTTATGGGTCAGGATGGCGGCGGTCGCGCTATCCTTTTTGGTCGCGCCGGCGATGCTTGGCCATCCGGCCAGGGCGGCTGACCGGTTCATCGATGTGTCGCGTCCGTCGCTGCACCGGGTGTTCGTGCCGGTTTCGCAATCCGCCACGATCCAGGTGAACGCCACTTTGGGCGACATCGTGGTCGGGGACGAGAAGATCGCCGATGCGCAGCCGATGACCGACAAGACGCTCTACATCATCGGCAAGGCTGTCGGCACCACCACCGTCAACCTGTTTTCGGAAGACAAGCGCTCGCTTGGTGCCATCCAGATCGAGGTCGGCCAGGATGTCAGCGACATGGCGGCCGCGATCCGCCAGGTGGCGCCAAGGGCGCGCATCGAGATCGGCTCGATCAACGGCAAGGTTCGCCTCAGCGGTCACGTGAAGGACGCCGCGACGCTGGCGCAGATCGTCGAGGTGACGCAGCAATATGGGCCGGACGCCATCATCAACGCTGTGACGATCGATGAAAGCGAGCAGGTCAATCTGTCGGTTCGCATTCTTGAAGCCAAGCGCAGTGCCGGCCGCGATCTCGGCGTGTCCATCAGGAGCACGAATAGCCGCGGCACGACGCGAACCGGCACAGGCGTCGCCGCCGTCGACAAGGATAATATAGTTCTGGGACCAGGCGACCTATTGAGTGGACTACTTTCCGGCAGTTCTCCATTCGGCGCGTTGATTACCCGTGTCATTGACAGCAATATCAAAGTTGACCTGATCATTGAGGCGCTTGAGTCAAAAGGGGTCGTGCGGCTGCTGGCCGAGCCGAACCTCACTACGGTCTCTGGCGAAACAGCGAGCTTCAATGCGGGCGGCGAAGTGCCAATTCGTAGCGTTAATGCCCAGGGCGAGGTCGAAATTCAATTCAAGCAGTTTGGCGTCAATCTCAACTTTACGCCCGTGGTGTTGGATGACGGCAAGATCCATATCAAACTGGCGCCGGAAGTGAGCGACATGACAGGCTTCACCCCCGCCGGCGACCCAATTTTTACCAACCGTAAGCTGGCGACCGTCGTTGATCTGCGCGATGGCCAGAGCTTCGCGGTCGGCGGCCTGCTCTCCAGCAAGAACACTCGTCAGCAGCAGCAACTGCCTTGGCTTGGCCAGGTGCCGATCATTGGCGCGCTGTTCCATAATTCCAGCACGCAGAAGGAAGAAACGGAGCTGGTCGTTATCGTCACGCCGCATCTGGTGCGGCCGGTGAAACCCGGCGAGCAATTGGCGACGCCGTTCGACAAGACAAGGCCCGCCAACGATCCGGAGCTCATGTTGCTCGGCCAGCTCGAAGTCAGCAAGGACATGATCCGCATGTACGAACATGGCGACGGTGTCACCGGCCCCTATGGCCACATGCTGGATGTGAAATCGAAGGACAAGCTGGTCTATGTCAAAAAATAAGCTCCTGCTCGTTCTTGTTGGCTCCAGCCTGCTCACGGGCTGCGCCGCCGACTATCTGAACAATTACGACACGATGACGCTGGCATCGGGCGACTCACAGAAGGCCAACCAGTTGCTGCAGACGGTCGATCCGTACAACCCGGCTTCGAACAACACAAAGATCGAAGGCGACGGCGCCCGGTCCGTCGGCGTCGTTCAGAAATACAAGCTGCCACCAAGCTCGGGCGCGCCGACGACGAACATGACGGTCAACGTCGGTCCGTCGGGGACGAGCACACAATGAACTGAAGGAAGGGAAGCGGTTGCATTGGGCATGCGAGGCGCCTGACGCCAAGGGGTAAGGGGTAGGCCATGCTGCGGACCATTCGCGCGTTCTGGCACGATCAGAGTGGGATAGCGCTGATACTAGTCAGCGTCATGTTGCCAGCCATTATCGGCTTGTCTCTCCTGGCGATCGACATGAGCCGGATGAACAATCTGGACAACGACCTGCAGAAGGGCACGGATGCCCTGGCACTCGCTGCAGCTGCCGAATTGAGCGGCAGATCTGACGCGTGGACGCGCGCCGAGAATGCCCTCACTAACCTGGTATCCAATAGCACAATGTTCTCTGACGGTGGATCTGTTTCGCTAACCACCGGCGCTGGAGCCACCACCGTTGACGCGACCTACCCTGCCTGCCGATCCAAAGGGCAAATTTCGTGGTGCTTCCTGGCAAGTATTCCAACGAACGATTCCGATCCTATCACGTCGGCCAACTATGCCGCGTCGCCCATAACGACTCGCTTCATCCAGGTGTGGGCCCAGCCGGAGGGCTTCACTCCCATGTTCCCGGTCTCGGTCTCGTCTTCAGGAAGCGCGACCGACAAGAGCTACAATCTTACCGCTGTCTCTGTCGCGGGTTTCACATCGGGTGTTTGCAATTACACACCTGTCTTCATGTGCAACCCCTATGAGATGGTGAATGGCACCAACACGGCGGGCGGGGTAACGCTCGAGCAGGCCGTAACCGATCCGGCCGTCCATCGCAGGTTGATCGAACTTCGGATGGTCGGGAACGGCTCCGCCTACGGCCCCGGCAACTTTGGCTTCCTGCAGCCGCCGGACGGCGTCGGTAACGGCGCGCAGGCTCTGGCCCAAACGATCGCCACCTCGAAGCCCCTGGGCTGCTATTCGGCGCAGGGCGTAAACACCAAGACCGGCCAGAGCACCGGGCCGGTTCAGGATGCCTTCAATGTCCGATTCGGGATTGCAGCCAACGGCCATTTCGATACCCCGGAATACGGCCCGGCGGAAAACGTACGCAAAGGAGGGGTGAGATCCAATGGAAATTCGAGCCAGTGTCCGCAATACAATCAGCTGACGTTCAACGGGCCCGGCAATAAGGGCCTTCCGAGAGATCAGACGACGCCGTATATGGGCGGGCGTATGGGAGCCGGCGATTATCTGCTTCTTGGACCTGGAAACTATTGGCAGACCAATTTTGGGAGTGCGTCATATCCCAGTACTTGGGATACGACCACGCCGACGCGCTACGAGGTCTATAAGTACGAACGTGCGGCATTGGCGAATGGGACGCTACCGCCGACGCCACCGACTGCCGCTCAGTCACTGGTCGGCGTGCAGTCAACTGGCGGAGAGGTTGGAACGCCTGCTAGCGGCTGCCAGCCACCTGTAACAACCGTCGATCGCCGCCTACTCTATGGTGCCTTGTTGAACTGCAATGCGCTTGAGGCTGCCGGTTACGATCTCAACGGCAACAGTACCAATCTCCCCGTCGAAGCCTTCGCCAGTTTCTTCCTGACCGAGCCGGTAGCGTCGGCCTCCTCCGATGCCTCGGTGATGGTGGAGCTGGTGGACATCAGCGGACGCGAGGGGCAGGGTACACTCGACAACTTCCTGCGCGATGAAGCGCAGCTCTATCGGTGACGGTAATGTCGAACCTGCTGTCCCGAACCCTTAAGCGTTTTTGCTTCGATCAGCGCGGTACCGTCCTTGTGGAGATGAGCCTGGTGGCACCGCTGATGCTGATGCTGTCGGCAGGGGTGTTCGAATTCGGCAATCTGATTCATGACAAGTTGTTGATGGAAGCTGGGCTCACCGACGGAGCGCGGTTCGCCGCCCGCTGTAACAGCAAGCTCTACACGGATGCAGGGCTCACAGCGATCGACTGCGCCGATCGCGCCAAGAACATCGCCGTCTTCGGCAATTGGGACGGGACAGCACCCTCACGCATCCCTGGCTGGCAAAAGGCGGATGTCACGATCGACTCGGCCACCTGCACGAACGCTATCGATTCAACTGGCACGGTCCTCTATCTCTCGACGACATCGCAGGTTTGCATCGTAACGGCATCCGGCACCTATGCTTACAGCAATCTGGACAGCGTTGGCCTGCTGTCATTATTCAACATCACCACCGTCACCCTTGGGGCCAGCCATCAGGAGCGGTTGATCCGATTTTGATGATGCTGAAACGATTCCTACAAGCGGAAGACGGAGCAACGATGGTCGAGATGGCCATCGCGATGACGCTTCTGCTCACTCTTACCTTGGGTTTCGTCGATTTCGGTTATGCATTCTATCAGTGGAACGCAGCAACCAAGGCGGTGCAGATCGGTGCGAGGCTCGCCTCCGTCTCCGACCCGGCCGTTAACACAGCCACGCTTGCAGCGGCCGACCCAGGTACAAATCCAGGAGCCCCGATTACGGCCGGAACATACTCGTTCGAGTGCAAATATTCCGGCAGCACTGGCGCTTGCAATGGCAATTCCGCGATCTTCAACGCCGCTGCTTTCAGCCGCATTTTCCGCGGCGATACGGCATTCACCAACGACGACGCCTGCCCGGGGTTGGCAGCCAATCAACGGCCGGGGATGTGCCAGTTTTTTCCTGGGTTGCAGCGCTCCAATGTCGTGGTGACCTACACCGCCACTGGCCTCGGCTATCAGACGCGTCTTGGCGGTCCAGTGCCGACAATCACCGTAAGCTTGCAGAACATTACCTTCCAGTTCTTCTTCCTGGGGGGGCTACTTGGATTCGCAGATAAAACGATGCCATCCATGCTGAGTACAGTAACGGGTGAAGATTTAAAGAGTACATCGCCATGAACGCCATCGACACCAGAGTCCTCCCGACCAAGCGCAAGCAAGTAGCGCTGTTTTCCGGCGATGCGAATTTCAAGCGCGACGTCACCACGCGGCTCGACGCGCTGGCGATCTATGACGTCAAGATCTCGGACGCGGCGGAGTTCCTGAAGGGGCCACCCGCCGACAGCCGGCCGGGCATCATCATCCTCGATCTCGGCAATGGCGAGCTGCTCGGCAATCCGGCCATCATCGAGGCGCGCGCGGCCTGGGCCTCGGTGCCACTGATCGCGATCTCCGACGAGCTCACCTCCGAGCAGACGCGCGTGCTGGTGCGCATGAACGCGTCCGACTGGCTGCACAAGCCGCTCGACGCCAAGGAGTTGCTCAACGCCGTCACCTTCCACGACACCGGCAACCAGGGCACCAAGAGCCGCATCATCACCTTCATTGCCGCGAGCGGCGGCGCCGGCGCCACCACGCTGGCGATCTCGGCGGCCGAGCACCTCGCCTCGAAATCGGCCGAGCGGGCGGCCTCGACCTGCCTCGTCGACCTCGACTTCCAGAGCGCCAATTGCGGCGCCTATCTCAACCAGTTCAACCAGTTCGACCTTTCCGGCATCATCGGCCAGCCGGACCGGCTCGATGTCGAGCTCATGGACGTCATCAAACTGTCGCGGCCGTCCGGCCTCACGCTCTATTCCTTCGAGCGGCCGCAACTGCCGTTCGAGCCGCAGGGTTCCGACTTCGTCTTCCGGCTGCTCGATCTCGTCGCCTACCGCTTCGACGACATCGTCATCGACCTGCCCAACATCGAGACGCCGTGGCACGATTCGGTGCTCAGGACGAGCGACGAGATCTTCATCGTCTTCGAGCTCAACGTCGCCTCGCTGAGGCAAGGCAAGCGGCTCTACAAGAAGATCCGCGAATTGCGCGGCAACAAGGTCAGCATCACGCTGGTCGCCAACAAGCACAAGCGCAAATGGTTCGGCAACCACTTCTCGCGCAGCGAATTGGAGAAGATCTTCAAGGCGCCGCACATCAAGTCGCTGGCGCTGGACAACGCGCTTCTCGCCGACGCGCTGAACCGCGCCATCCTGCCTTCCGAGGTGGACGGGCGCGCGCGCTTCAACAAGGACCTCAAACGCATGTTCAAGGAACGGCTGGACAATGCCCAGCGCTAGGCGCTTCGCCGCGATGCATCTCGCCGGCGCCTCCCTCGCCGGGCTGATGCTGGTGTCTGCCTGCGACGTGACGATGGCCGGGTCGAGCCTGCCTCCCCTGCCCGCGATGGGCCCAAGCCTGCGCAAGACGGTCGCCTTCCAAACCAACGAGCAACCCGGCACCATCGTCATCCGCAAAAACGAGAAGGCACTCTATCTGGTCACGGGCCAGGGCCAGGCGCTGCGCTACCAGATCAGCGTCGGCCGCGACGGCTTCGGCTGGACCGGAACGGTCAAGGTCGCCTCCAAGACCGAATGGCCTGAATGGCGTCCGCCCAAGGAGATGCGCGCGCGCCAGCCGGAACTGCCGGCGATGGTGCCGGCCGGTCCCTACAATCCGCTCGGCGCCAGGGCGCTTTATCTTTCGCGCGACGGGCGCGACACGCTCTATCGCATCCATGGCACCAACGATCCCAAGGGCGTCGGTTTCGACGGCACGTCCGGATGCTTCCGGCTGACGAACACCGATGTGATCGATCTCTTCAAGCGCGTCGCGGTGGGCGCAAAGGTGGTGGTTGAATGACGATGATCAGCGAGCCGGACGTTCCGGCAATCGAACTCGGTCACCGGGAGACCGTTCCGGGAAAGCCCAGCCGGGCCAGGATGATCGGCGTCATCGCGGTGGGTGCCGCGCTTGTCACCGCCGTCAACGTGACGGCCGCGGTCTATCTCTATCGCGGCGTCAACGACCTCAGGACGATGGAGGCGCGGCTGGAACAGCTCGGCCAGTTCGAGCAACGCATCGGCGCCCGCATCGACACCGTCAACAACGGTTTCCAGAGCCGGTTCGAGACGCTGGACCGCCAGTTGCAGGCGAATTTCGGCCAGATCAACGGCAATATCGCCAAGCTGGAGCAAGGCCAGCCGGTCGCCGCCAGCGAGCCGGCGCCCGGCGCGACGGAGCCGGCCATGCTCGACACCGCCACCGTGGCGGACGCGTCCGCGGCCGATGAAAGCGGCGCCGATCCCGCCGCCGCGCAACCTTCGTTCAAGCGCAAGGTCGCGCCTCCCGGCCCCAATCCGTCCTACCAGCGCATCCAGCAGCCCGACGGCAAGGTCTATTACAAGAAGATCAACTGATCGCGCTGGCCGCCGCCTAAAGCGCATCGCGATCTTTCAGATTCGCTCCATGCGCTTCAGGTTTTTGATCTTGCGCATGTCTTCCGAAACCGGTTCCCACTTTCGGGAGACATGCTTTAGGACGGACGGTTACAAGTCGCGCTGCAGCGAAAGCATACGGACCGAGCGGGCTTCGGCGCGCTGCCTCGCCTCGCGCAGGAACGCCACGTGGCAATAGGCGCAGGCCGCGAGACCGAGGCATAGCACCAGGCAGTTCTTCAAGCTGAAGTCGAGCATGAGTGAGAAGTG
>NZ_RZTO01000289.1:0-6895 GCF_003997225.1 Mesorhizobium sp. M2C.T.Ca.TU.002.02.1.1 | reverse complement strand
AGGCAGCGCGCCAAAATAGCTCTCAAGGCTGGAAATGGCAGTCTCTCCTTCATTCGACTGCCTGCCCAAAGAATCCCTTCTCAGGCCAACTTCAAGTCCTAAAAAGCCATATGCGATTCCCCTGCCCGCAAGGGGGGGGATGGCAGCTTCAGCGCCGCTCGCCCATTGTTGCAACACTGAAGATTAGCGAAAGCCGAGGTGACGGCCAATCTCCCCCCTTTTGCGGGGAAGATGTCCGGCAGGACAGAGGGAGGTGCGAAGGAACGCGACCTTGTAGTTGGCGTCGCAACCCTCTTCGTCTCAGACCCTTCTCTCCACCATCATCTTCTTGATTTCCGCGATCGCCTTGGCCGGGTTCAACCCCTTCGGGCAGGTCTGCGCGCAGTTCATGATGGTGTGGCAGCGATAGAGCCGGAACGGGTCTTCGAGATTGTCGAGCCGCTCGCCCGTCGCCTCGTCGCGGCTGTCGATCAGCCAGCGATAGGCCTGCAGCAACGTGGCCGGGCCGAGATAGCGGTCGCCGTTCCACCAGTAGCTCGGGCAGGACGTCGAGCAGCAGGCGCACAGGATGCACTCGTAGAGCCCGTCGAGCTTCTCGCGGTCCTCATGGCTCTGCAGCCACTCCTTGGCGGGCATCGGCGAGACCGTCTTCAGCCACGGCTCGATCGAGGCGTGCTGGGCGTAGAAATTGGTGAGATCGGGCACAAGGTCCTTGATCACCGGCATATGCGGCAGCGGGTAGACCTTCACCGCGCCGGAAATGTCGTCGGCGCCCTTGGTGCAGGCCAGCGTGTTCGAGCCGTCGATGTTCATGGCGCAGGAGCCGCAAATGCCTTCGCGGCAGGAGCGACGCAGCGTCAGCGTCGGATCGATCTTGTTCTTGATCCACAGGAGCGCGTCGAGAACCATCGGCCCGCAATCGTCCATGTCGACGAAATAGGTGTCCATGCGCGGATTTTCGTCGTCGTCCGGCGACCAGCGGTAGATGCGGTATTCGCGCAGGTTCGTGGCGCCCTCCGGCTTCGGCCAGGTCTTGCCCTGCTTGATCTGCGAATTCTTGGGAAGCGTGAGTTCGACCATTACCTGCGGTCCTTTCGGATGACGAGCTTCAGCCCGGACCAGATTTCGTTGACGGCGGCGACCTTGACGTCGACCAGGTCGCGCTTCAGCGCCTCCGACCGGATCACGTCCTCGGTGACGTCGGTGGCGACCTTCGAGGCCTTCTTCGGCCAGGAGACCCAGACCATGCCGTCGCGCTTGATTGCCGTCTCGATGTGGGCCAAGCCATCCTCGATCTCGGCGCGCTGCCGGGTGAAGGCGTGCACGGCATCGTATTTGCGGCTGCCCGAGATCGCTGACCACTTCGGCAGCCGGTCGACCTTGGCGAAGGACACCGCTTCGGCCAGATCGTCGAGTTCCAGCGGCAGCGCGATGAAAGCGGCGACCATGCCGTCCTTCAGGCCGAGCTTGGCCGGAAGGGGCGTGCCGGAATATCCCGCGGCCGCCAATGCCATAGTCAGTAGACCCTCGCCTTCGGCGCGATCTTGGCCGGATTGATGCCGCCGTCCTTTTCCGCCAGCATCGTCTCGGTGTGCACCGGCCGGTAGGTGAGCGTCACCTTGCCGTCCTCGCTGACATGGGCAAGCGTGTGCTTGCGCCAGTTGGCGTCGTCGCGCGCCGAGAAGTCTTCGCGCGCATGCGCGCCACGGCTCTCCTTGCGCGCGGCGGCGCCGTGGACCGTGGTGATGGCGTTGGCCATCAAATTCTCCAGTTCCAGCGTCTCGACGAGATCGGAATTCCAGATCATCGAGCGGTCGGACACCTTGAGGTCCTTGAGCTCGCCCCAGATCGCCGAAACGCGCTTGCAGCCATTGTCCAGCGATTCCTGGGTGCGGAACACCGCCGCGTCCTCCTGCATCGCCTTCTGCATCTTTTCGCGCACTACGGCCGTCGGCGCCGAGCCGTTGGCGTGGCGCAGCCGGTCGAAGCGATCCATGATCTTTTCGACCGAAGCCGCGTTGGGCGAAGGGATAGGCGAGTTGCGGTCGATCACCTTGCCGGCGCGCAGCGCCGCCGCGCGGCCGAACACCACCAGGTCGATCAGCGAGTTCGAGCCCAGCCGGTTGGCGCCGTGCACGGAGGCGCAGGCGGCCTCGCCGACAGCCATCAGACCTGGCGACACCTGGTCCGGACTCTCGGCCGTCGGGTTGAGCACTTCGCCCCAGTAATTGGTCGGCACACCGCCCATATTGTAGTGCACCGTCGGCAGCACCGGGATTGGCTCCTTCGTCAGGTCGACACCGGCGAAGATCTTCGCCGATTCCGAAATGCCCGGCAGCCTTTCATGCAGCACCGCCGGGTCGAGATGGTCGAGATGCAGGAAGATGTGATCCTTCTTCGGGCCGACGCCGCGGCCCTCGCGGATCTCGATCGTCATGCAGCGCGAGACCACGTCGCGCGAGGCAAGGTCCTTGGCGGACGGCGCATAGCGCTCCATGAAGCGCTCGCCCTCGGAATTGACGAGATAGCCGCCCTCGCCACGCGCGCCTTCGGTGATCAGGCAGCCGGCGCCGTAGATGCCGGTCGGGTGGAACTGCACGAACTCCATGTCCTGCAGCGCGAGCCCGGCTCTGGCTGCCATGCCGCCGCCGTCGCCGGTGCAGGTATGCGCCGACGTGGCGGAGAAATAGGCGCGGCCGTAGCCGCCGGTCGCCAGCACCACCATCTTGGCCGAGAAACGGTGGATCGTGCCGTCGTCGAGGTTCCAGGCAACGACGCCGGTGCAGGTGCCGTCCGGCTCCATGATCAGGTCGAGCGCGAAATACTCGATGAAGAACTGCGCGTTGTTCCTCAGCGACTGGCCGTAGAGCGTGTGCAGCATGGCATGGCCGGTGCGGTCGGCGGCCGCGCAGGTGCGCTGCACCGGCGGGCCTTCGCCGAAATTCATCATCATGCCGCCGAAGGGCCGCTGGTAGATCTTGCCCTCTTCGGTGCGCGAGAACGGCACGCCGTAATGCTCGAGCTCGTAGACCGCCGCGGGCGCCTCGCGCACCATATATTCCTGCGCGTCGATATCGCCCAGCCAGTCCGAGCCCTTGACGGTGTCGAAGAGATGCCACTGCCAGTTGTCTGGGCCCATATTGGCGAGCGAGGCGGCGATGCCGCCTTGCGCGGCAACCGTGTGCGAGCGCGTCGGGAATACCTTGGTGATGCAGGCGGTGCGCAAGCCCTGCTCGGCCATGCCGAGCGTGGCGCGCAGGCCGGCGCCGCCGGCGCCGACGATCACCACATCGAATTTGTGATCGACAAAAGTGTAGGCGGAAGCCGTGCTGGCTGTGTTTGCGTTGGCCAAGACGTCAGCCTCCGAATGCGAGTTTGAGCAGGGCAAACAGCGAAGCGACGCCGACTGCGACTGCAAAGAAGGTGTTGAGGGCGATCAGCGCCAGCTTCATGCCTTCGCCATGCACATAGTCCTCGATGATGACCTGCATGCCGAGCCGCATGTGGTAGAGGCCGGAGATGAGCACCAGCGCCAGCACCAACGCCACGAAGGGGTTGGCGAGCGAAGCCCGCACTTCCGTGTAGCCGTGGCCGTTGACCGCAATCAGGAAGCCGACGAAGAACAACAGCAGCGGGATGTTGGCGATCGCCGTCAGCCGCTGGCGCCAGAAATGCTGCGTGCCCTCGCGGGCCGAGCCCAGGCCGCGCACCTTGCCGAGCGGCGTGCGCATGTCGGTGTTGTTCGCGCTCATCAGATAGCTCCCCGCGCCATGTAGCCGGCGATCCAGATCAACAGCGTGAGCACGATCGAACCGGCGAGCGTCGCCCAGGCGATCTTCGACGCGGTGTGTTTTTCCAGTCCCGCGCCGGTGTCCCAGACGAGGTGGCGCAGCCCACCCAGCATGTGGTGCATCAGCGCCCAGGTATAACCGAAGAGAACCAGCCGGCCGAGCCAAGAGCCGAACGCCCAGTCGACCCAATCGAAGGCGGCCTGCGAGCTCGCGGCGGCGATCAGCCACGCCGCCACCAGCAGCGTCCCGAAATAAAGCGCGCCGCCGGTGATACGATGGATGATCGACATCGTCATCGTGATCGGCGGCCGGTAGATCGTCAGATGCGGCGAAAGCGGCCGTTCACGTCTGGCGACTGCGCGGGTGGCTGGTGATTTGCTCATGGCTCCCCCAGTTCGGCGTCCTGGAAGCCGCGATGGGAATGCGGCGATTGCCATGTTCATATATGGCCCTGGACAGCCGGTTTCTAATGCGCTTTTTGCACCGCGTCAAAGCCGGAAAATCGTTTTGGAAACATCATTTAGTCTGACAAATTGGCGGCCGCGCGCTTCAATCGATTAGCGGCTGTTTCGAAGCCGGCGCGGCGTTCGCCGCTGTGCGCCATTCCATCTGCAAAGGCGAGCGCCGGGCGTGCGGAGATTCAGGTCAGGCCAAGTCGAAGACGGGCGCGAAGCGACCAAACAAGACAGTTTCGGGGAACCGGCCTACGCCGGCCGTAGCCCTTCATAAGGTGGAGACACGCATGAGGGCTTCGGCCGGCGAAGGCCGGAAGCGCAGGAGGCTGCTGTTTGCGGGCCGGCCTCACCTCAATCTCCGCACACCCGCTACCTTCTGCAGGTCTGCGGGGTGGAACCCCTCTTCATCACCAGCGCTTCGCGTCCATCGATCACGATTGCGTCATGCGTCGCCGCTTCCTGGTAGCGGCTGCTCTGGTTGGCGGGCGAGGCCGCGAATTCCTCGGTCGTGCCATCCTGGCGGACCACGCGCAGCGACGAGCCGAGATTCTGGATGGTGATCATGCCGCCATTGCCGCATCTATAGGTGGCTGTGCCGATGCCGGATCGCGGCACGGTAAGGTCGGTGACGATCTTGGTCGCGGGCGCAGGAGCTGCAGGCGCCGGGGCCGTTGCAGGTACCGGGGGCGTTGCGGCTGCCGGCGGCGCCCCGGGTGCCGCGGACGGCGAGGCCGGAGCGGGCGAGGCGGCGGGCGGCGCGGCATTCGCCGCCTTCGGCGCGCCGTCCTGCGGCACGCAGGCCGCGGCCGCGAGAAGCAGCGGGATGGTGATCGACATCCGAACCGTGTGGCCAAAGCTCATGCGCTGCCCTTTCGTGCGCGGCACGCTACAGCAATTCCAGGAAAAGTGTGAACGGTTGGGTTGGGCGCGCCTTCGCCGTGGCCTTCCGTCCGGAATTGCGTCGAAACAAAGAGATAGGCGTTTGCCTTTCCGTGAAACGGTGGACCGCTGTAGCCACGCGGCGCCGCAAGATCAAGTCGCCCCTTGAGTCAGCCCGGCTTCGCACTGCGCCGCCGCCTGGGAGGCGAGCCCCCGAAAATTAACCATGTTCCTTAAGAACCGGCGCCGAAAGCCTCCCGCCTCTTAACAAAGGTTAAGAAAGAGTTAATTTCCGATTCGGACCGGAATCCAGGCGCGATCGGTCGCGTCATCAAGGGAGAGCGACATGCGTTCGAATTCAGTGCGGGCAAGGGTTGCCGCCGCCGCGCTGGCGGGGCTGGTGACGGCGATCGCCGCGCCGGCCGAAGCCGGCTTGCGCCACCATGACCGCGTCTATGCCGATTCCTTCGGCAATCTCGTCATCGACAGCGCCGCCGGCTACAAGCGCATCATCGTCGGCGAGGGCAAGCTCGCGAAGAAACTTTCCGAATACACCAGCGCCGGTCAGCCGGATGTCGTCTATGACGATGCGGACGAGGCCGGCGCGCCCGGCTGCTACCAGCCGCCGGTGCTGGTCAAGGGCCGCTCCTATATGTACGGACTTTCCGACCGCGAGATGCCCAATCTCAGCCCTTGCCGTTGAAGATTGTCGGCGTTTGGCGCCGCCGCAGCGCGCCTGAGACGCGCACGCAGTCGCGGCCGGCATTCTTGGCTTCGTAGAGCGCGGCGTCGGCGCGCCGCAAAAGATCCGCGAAACCCTCGTCGGCGGCGAGCTCGGCCACGCCGAAGCTTGCGCTGCAGCGATGATCGGCCGGCAGGCCCTCGATCGGCAAGGCGCCAAAGGCGTTGCGCGCGCCCTCGGCAAACAGCCGCGCCGCCGCAAGATTGGTGCCCGGCAGGATGATGGCGAACTCCTCGCCGCCGATACGGCCGGCGACATGGTGCTCGGCGGCGGCCTCGCGCAGGAAGCCGGCGAAGGTCTCGATCACGCGGTCGCCGCAGGCATGGCCGTAGCTGTCGTTGATGCGCTTGAAATAGTCGAGATCGGCGATCACCAGCGCCACCGGCACGCCGCGCCGAACGGCGTCCCGCATCGCAAGGTCCGCATGGCGCTCGAAGCCGCGGCGGTTGAAGAGCCGCGACAAAGCGTCGGTTTCCGATTTCGAGGTCGCCTCGTTGAGCGCGTCACGCACCAGGACGGCAAGCGCAAGCAACGCCAGCGCCAGCCCGAACACGGTGCCGAGCGATTGCGACACAAGCGCGTAAGCCGTCCGCACATAGGCCTGCGGATTTGCGCCCCACCCGCCCAGCGCGCCGGCGATGAGCGGCTTGGAGGCGAACTGCACGGCGCTGGCGCCGAGCACCAGCGCAAGCACATGGTCGAGCCGCGCGAGCCTTTGCCGGGAGGACAGCACGATGCCGAGCGCGGCGAATTGCATGGTAGCGTAAGGAAGCTGGTAGGCCATCATGCGCGTCAGCGACTGACGCGGCAGGTCCTGCACCAGATAGACGGCGACCGAGGCGACAACGAGGAAGCACAGCATCGGCGCCCAGGGCGGCCGCACGTCGTATTTATGGGCGGGCCCGCCGTTGAAGGCGACGGTTGCGCCGAAGAGCACGGCAAAGGCGGCGACGACCGGCAGCCGGGCGTCCGCGAAAGCGGGAATGCTGAACTCGATGGCGAAATAGGCCATGCCGAGCAGGTAGCTG
>NZ_RZTO01000288.1:0-6943 GCF_003997225.1 Mesorhizobium sp. M2C.T.Ca.TU.002.02.1.1 | reverse complement strand
GATCAACATCCTGACGGTGGGCGAGGGCCACATGCGCATGGTGCTGGCGACCCGCAAGGGCTCGCCGATCAGGAACATCGGGGACCTGAAGGGCAAGACGGTCGGCGCGCTGGTCGGCGGCGACCCCTACAACGCGCTCTCGCAGATGCTGCTGCAGGAATTGGGCGACGCCGATCCGCGCGCCTTCAACATCAACATCGTCAACACGCCGACCCAGGCGGTGGCGGCATCGCTGCCGGAAGGCATGGACGCGTCGGTCGTGATCTACCCGGCCTTCCTCAAGGCCAATGCCGAGACCGGGCTGACGGGCATCATGAATTCCTTCGGCTACACCGAAGCCGGCTACAGCGGACCGGCGGGCGAGGGCGAAGGGCATTTGCTGCCGGGCGTCAAGAAATCGAAATTCTATCCCGACGGCTATTATCTGCACCGCTCCTTCTGGATCAGCAGCGACCGCATCGTTGGTGATGACGCGCCGATCGGCCAGGCCTTCCTGGTCGCCGCGCAGCGGGCGCTGGCGGAATTGCAGAAAGTCGATCCGAAGGACATTTCGCAGTCGGTCAACAAATATTGGGGCCTCGACCCCGCGCTCGGCGCGAAGGTCGTCGGCGACGAGGTGCTCTTCCAGCGTGGCTGGATCTGGCCGACGGAAGGCGATGCGGCCGCGGTCAGTCAGATTTCCCAGTTCATGGTGGCCGGCAAGATGATCCCCGAGGCGTTGAGCTGGGATCAGGTCAAGGCCGCCTTCGGCAAGGCGGCTCCGCTGCTGCAGAAGGCCTATGAGGGGACGGGCAAGATCCCGGACGAAAGCGGCTTTACCGACAAGAGCGCCAAGGACCTGCGCGGCCTGCCGGCCTGGCAGCTCGACCAGTGGAAGGCGCCTTCCTGAGCAGGCGCGTTCCTAAGAAACTCAGCGAAAAGGAGCATTAATGACCGAAGTAGGTTTTGTCGGGCTTGGAACCATGGGCGCTCCGATGGCCCGCAACGTGCTCAAGGCAGGATTTGGGCTCACCGTCTTCGATCTCAATCCCGCGTCGGTGGCGAAGCTCGTCGACGCGGGCGCTCGCGCGGCGGCTTCGCCGCGCGAGGTGGCGGAGCGATCGGAGGTCGTCATCACCATGCTGCCGGACGCGCCCGACGTCGAGGCGGCCGTGCTCGGCGAGAACGGCATCGGCCATGGGCTGAAATCCGGCAGCCTCTATATCGACATGAGCACGATCGACCCGCAGACCACGCAAAAGATCGGCGCGTGGCTCGCCCAGCGCGGCGTCGACATGATCGACAGCCCGGTGGGCAAGACCGTCGAGCATGCGATTGCCGGCACATCGACATTGATGATCGGCGGTGATGCCGCTGTGCTGGAGCGCGCCCGTCCCGTCCTGTCGGCGATGGGTGCGGACCTCATCCATTGCGGCGCTCTCGGCATGGGGCAGGCCATGAAGCTCACCAACAATCTCCTGGCGAGCGTATTGATCACCGCGAGCTCGGAGGCGCTGGTCGCCGGCGCCAAGGCGGGGCTGACCCTCGACACGATGATCAGCGTGCTCAAGACGACGATGGCCTGGAACCAGCAGCTCGCGGTCGCCATGCACAATCGCGCGCTCAAAGGCGACTTCGAGCCCGGCTTCATGGTCAAGCTCGCGCACAAGGACTGCCGCCTGGCGTTGGCGATGAACGAGGCGCTCGGCCTGGAGGCGCCGGTCGGCGCCGCCACGCTTGCGGTGCTTGGCGAGACGATGGACGCCGGCATGGCGGGCAAGGATGTCGGCGCGGTGCTGAAGCTCAGGGAGGACGCTGCCGGCGTCCAGGTGCGGCTGGCAAGCGCATGAGCCGGTCGGGCGCCATCGTGCTGCATGCCGACGACGACGTCGCGGTGCTGGCCGGGCCGGTGGAGGCAGGGGCGAGCGTTGCGACGCGCGGCGCCCGCGAAGGGCTCGTGCTTACGGCCGGCGCATCGCTCGATGCCGGTCACAAGCTGGCGCTGCGCGATCTGCCGGCCGGCGCCAAGGTGCGCAAATACGGCGAAGTCATCGGCCGGCTGACGGCGCCCGTCGCCGCCGGCGACCATGTCCATGTGCACAATCTGGAAAGCCTGCGCGGCCTCTGATCGAAAGCGCTCATCGATGGATGAGGGCTCTAGTCCTCCAGCGTGCCGGAGCGCGCGTCGGTGCTCCGGGCGTCGCCGGCGAGCTTCAGCAGATCCTCGCCGGCGCGGATGATGCGGCGTGCGCGGCGGGTCAGAATGAAGCCCGACTGCGGGGCAAACACTTCCGTGCGGCCACCGGACTCGCCGGGCGCATGCACGATCGTTGCCAGCCTGTCGCCTTTCCTGACGCGATCGCCAGGCTTGACGTCGTAGAGGATCGCGCCGGATTTGGGCGAAGGCATCATGTCGATGTTTTCCAACGGCACGACAGGGCCGGAAAATGTCTCGAATTTCGGTATGGACGAGTCCTGGACGACGCCGCGCGTCACCAGCAGGCGGTAGAGTCCGGCGGCATCGGCCGCGGCCAGGGCGCCATCGACATCGAGTATGCCGCGATATTCGACCGTGGTGACGGCGCGGCGATCGAAGCGCGCGACGCCGGCGGGCGCGTTCTGGTAGGGCATGATCGAGGCGCCTTCGAAGGTGCCGCTGTTGTCCTCGCTCCACAGCAGGACGGCTTCGGCGCCCATGGCGGCCGCGCAGTCGGCCATATGTGGCCACAGGCTGGTGTGGATGTAGAGATAGGCGAGGCCTTCGTCGTCGCAGTGGAGGTCGAGCACGATGTCCTGCCCAAGCGACAGCTGGACCAGCCGGTTCTTCAACCGGCGATCGGCGCCGCCCAGGCTGACATCCGGCAGCAGCCTGGCATCAGGCGTGGCAAGCAGCGGGAAGGAGCGGTTGAAGTTGGTGCGGGTGCCGAGATTGAAGCGGCCCTGATGCTCGCCGAAATGATATTGCGCGCGGCCGATCGGGTTGGCCCAGGGCACGATGGTGATCGGACCCCTGATGCGGCCCTCGGCCTCCGCCTTGGCAAGCATCGGCATCAGCGCGTCGATGGCGACGACGCCCGGCAGCTCGCCGGCATGGAGAGCGGCCTGCAGATAGGCGGAAGGGGCCGCCTTGTCCTTGCCCTCGAAGCGCAGGACCGGAAATTCGTAAACGACGCCTTCGCTGTCGCCGGCAATGCGTTCGATCGTCTTCTGCATGGGATACCTCTGCGTGACGAGGTTCACCCATGCATTTTTGCCATCGGGCTGTCGAGTGGTCCAGCCGCTCCGGGCTGTCGGGGCAGTCGCCGCTACCCTGCCGGTTGCGGCTGCAGGACTGTCCGGCGGTCGAGCGCCTGCGACAGCACGGCCACAGCGACGGCGAGAAGCGCGAGCGCCGCGCCCACCAGCGGCAGGTTGGCGTAGGAGACGCCGAGTGAGATGGCGAGGCCGCCGATCCAGGCGCCACCGGCATTGCCGACATTGAAGGCGCCCTGGTTGAGCGTTGCGGCCAGGTTCGGGCCTTCGGCCGCCGCCTCGACGACACGGATCTGCAGTGGCGGCACGACGATGAAGATCAGCATGCCCCACAGGAACACGATGGCCACGGCCACGCTTGCGATGGCGCCGAGCTCCATGAAGGCGAGGAACAGCAGGGCCATGGCGAGCAGCGTGGCGATCACCGTCGGCATCAGCTTCCAGTCCGCCAGCCTGCCGCCGATGATGTTGCCGATGGTCATGCCGGCGCCGAACAGGAGCAGCACCCAGGTGACGGTCGCCGTCGACAGGCCGGAGACGTGGGTGAGGTAGGGCTTGATGTAGGTGAAGACGGCGAACAGGCTGGCGGAGGCGAGCGAGGCGATCAGCATCGCCAGCCAGACCTGCAGCTTGCCGAGCACGCGCAGCTCGCCCACCAGGCCGCCACCGCTAGGCTCCGCGACGTCCGAAGGCACCAGCCAGGCGATGGCCGCGACCGAGATGAGGCCGATGCCGACGACGGCGAGGAAAGTGGCGCGCCAGCCGAAGGCTTCGCCCAACGCCGTGCCGGCGGGAACGCCGAGGATGTTGGAGAGCGTCAGGCCGGCGAACATCAGCGCGATCGCGCTCGCCCGCTTGTTGCGCGGCACGAGGCTCGCCGCGACGACGGAGCCGATGCCGAAGAAGGCGCCGTGGCCGAAGGCGGTGAAGATACGCGCCGCCATCAAGAGCCAGTAGTTCGGCGCGATCGCGCAGAGGAGGTTGCCGATGACAAAGAGGGCGGCGAGACCGACAAGCACAGGCTTGCGCGGCAGGCGCGCGGTCGCCATGGCGACGATCGGTGCGCCGAAGACGACCCCCAGCGCGTAGCCGGTCACCAGAAGGCCAGCCGACGGGATCGAGACGCCGAGATCGGCAGCCACCTCCGGCAGCAGGCCCATGATGACGAATTCCGTGGTGCCGATGCAGAAGGATGCAATGGCGAGCGCTAGGATCGGCAGCGGCATGGGATATCCGGACTGAATCGGTTCAAATTAAACTGGCGTTGCATACGCCCGGCGCACAAGCGCCATTGTTGCAATGCAGTAATGCAGAAACGGGAGAACGCCGCTGCCAGGCTTAGACCAGCGGCTTAAGCTCCTGGGCGATCGTGGGGAGCAACTCCGAGACATTGGGGTGGATGTGCATCGCCCGCGCGAGCGTCGAGATCGGCGCCTTGGCATACATCAGATCGAGCACGCAGTGGATCGCCTCGTCGCCTCCCGGGCCGAGCACCGAGCAGCCGAGGATTTCGCCGGTGTCGGCATCGGCGAGGATCTTCATGAAGCCCTGCGTCTCACCTTTTTCGACCGCGCGGCCGACACGGGTCATCGGCCGCTGTCCGACCAGCGCGCGGCGGCCGGATTTCCTCACGGCGGCTTCCGTCATGCCGCAGCGGCCGAGCGGCGGGTCGATATAGAGCGCATAGGCTTCGATACGGTCGCTGACCTTGCGCGGATCGTTGTCGAGCAGGTTGGCGGCGACGATCTCGAAGTCGTTGTAGGAGGTATGGGTGAAGGCGCCCCTGCCGTTGCAGTCGCCCATCGCCCAGATGCCGGGCACGTTGGTGCGCAGCTGGTCGTCGACGGTGATGTAGCCGCGCTGGTCTAGGGCGACGCCGGCCTTGTCGAGGCCGAGATCATCGGTGTTTGGAACACGGCCGAGCGCCAGCAGCACATGCGAGCCGACCGCCGGCGGCGTGCCGGCGTCGAATGTCACAGCGATGTTGGCGCCTTGTCTGGCGAAGCTGATGTTGCCGGCGCCGACATGAACGGCAATGCCTTCGTTCTCGAGGATGGACAGGATGGCGGCGGAGGTGTCCTCGTCCTCGCGGCCGGTCAGGCGCGGCGCCTTCTCGATCACCGTGACCTCGGACCCGAAGCGGCGGAACATCTGCGCGAATTCGAGCGAGATGTAGCTGCCGCCGACGACGATAAGATGGCTGGGCAGCACATCGAGATCCATCATCGAGGAATTGGTGAGATAGGGCACGTCGTGGATGCCGGGGAGGTCGGGCACCGAGGCGCGGCCGCCAGTGTTGAGGAAGATCTTCGGCGCCGTCAGCAGCTCGTCGCCGACGCGCACCGTATTGGCGGATTCAAAGCGCGCGTGGCCACGATAGAGCGTGCAGCCCTTCATGCCGCCGATCCATTTTTCGAGGTTGCCGCGGGCGTCGTTGGTGACCTTGTCCTTGCGCGCCTTGATGCGCTTGTAATCGACGCCGACGGGGCCTGAGAGCGCGACGCCATAGTCGGCGGCGCGGCGGGCGAGATGCGCGGCATAGGCGCTCGCCACCATCGTCTTGGTCGGCATGCAGCCGGTGTTGACGCAGGTGCCGCCGACGAACTTGCGTTCGACCAGCGCGACCTTCATGCCGGCGGCCTCGAGCCTGCCGACCAGCGGCGGCCCGGCCTGCCCGGCGCCGATGACGATGGCGTCGAAGCTCCTTGCGCTCATGCGACCGCCGCCACGATCAGCAGGCCGCCGATGATCGCCACCGCGTCCTCGATGAAGGCGGCGGGCGGATCCTTGCCGAAGGCGGCGGCCAGCCTGGCGCGGGCCTCGGCGCCGCCCAGCGTGCCGATCACTGCGCCGATGGCGCCGGCGACCAGGCCGCCGATGGTGGCGCCGGCCGTGGCACCGATCACCGCGCCGGAGAAGGCGCCGGTCACGATGCGGGCGCCGAATTGCTGCGGCACCTTGCGGCTCGGCGTCGACGGCAGCTGGTCGGTGACCAGCTCGACGATGGCTAGGATGGTGAAGATGCCGACGGCGATCCAGTGCCCCATGAAGCTCGCCCAGGTGCCGGCGACCGGCAGCCAGCCGAGATACGAACCCCAGGCGACGGCGGCGGGCGCGGTCATGGCGCGCAGGCCGGCAATGATGCCTATCAGCAGTGCAAGAATGTAAAGCATGATCGACCCCCTCAAACTGAGACCGTCGCATGGTCTCGCAACGGCAGGCTAGCACAAGCCAGGCGTTTGGCCACGGGGCTTTTGTCTGACAATCGATTATGCTCTGGCGACTATGGCTTTGGCAGCAGACGAAATCCGGAGGTGTCGCATGGCGACAAGCGAGCGCATGAAGATGGCGGCCGGCGAATGGTACACCTGCATCGACGATGAGCTGGAGGACTTGCGCGTCGCCGCCCGCGATGCGGTGTTCGAGCACAATGGTCTGCCGCCCAGGCAGCGCGGCAATATCGCCCCGGCCTTGCGGGCGCTGCTCGGCGGCGCGGGCGATGGGGCGCGCATCGAGGCGCCGTTCCATTGCGCCTATGGCTTCAACCTGTTCCTCGGCGAGGGCGTCTTCCTCAATGCCGGCTGCACCATCCTCGACACCGCGCCGGTGCGCATCGGCAAGGGGACGCTGCTCGGGCCCAATGTGCAGATCTACTGCGCCGAGCATCATCGTGAAGTCACTGGACGGCTGGCCGGGCTGGAGATCGCAAAAC
>NZ_RZTO01000287.1:0-6948 GCF_003997225.1 Mesorhizobium sp. M2C.T.Ca.TU.002.02.1.1 | reverse complement strand
GGCAAAGGCGACGCCGACGAGGCCGACCTCCTGGCGCATGAAGAGAACGGTCGCGCAGCCGAAAAAGACCAGCGCGAAAGTGCCGATGAATTCGCAGATGTATTTGTTCATGTCTGTCTCCGATGGATGGATCATGCGCAACCGGGCTCTCACGCTCCGGAGCGCTCGCTTGAAGGGCGGCCGCGGCGCGACGCACCGCGGCCGGTTTTTCCGGATCAATGACGCCCGAGCTTCTCCGCGCCGCCGCCGAGTGCCGGCCCTTCGGTGGGATCCTCGTCCTCGGCCAGATCGCCGACCAGCGTTTCGGTGGTGAGGATGAGCTTGGCGACCGAGGCGGCATTGCTGAGAGCCGCGCAGGTGACGCGAACGGGGTCGATGATTCCGGCGTCGTACATGTTCTGGAACTCGCCCTTGTCGGCGTTATAGCCGTAGCCGCCGTTGACGCTCGAGATCTTGGCGACCACCGCGTCGGCATCGGCGCCGGCATTGGTGACGATGCGCCATAGCGGACGTGAGAGCACCGACCTGACCAGCCGCACGCCTTCGGCGACGTCGCCGTCGACCTTGGCCAGCACCTCGTCGAGCACGGGAGCGATCTGCGCGAGCGCCACGCCGCCGCCGGCAACGACGCCCTCCTCCCAGGCAGCGCGGACCGCCGAGAGCGAATCCTCGATGAGCTGGATGGTGCGCTTCTGTTCGACCGGCGTCACGCCGCCGGCATAGAGGACCGCCGTGCCGCCGGATAGTTTGGCCAGCCTCTCGCGCAGTTTGTCCTGCTCGACATTCGGCGGCGCGACCTCGTACTGGCGCTGCACCTGGGCGCGGCGGGCGGCGATTGCCTGCGGGTGGCCGCCGCCACGAATGACACTAGTGTGCGTGGCGCTGGTGCGGACGCGCTCGGCCGAGCCGAGCTCCTCTTCCTGGATGTCCTCGAGCCGCCCGCCAAGATCGCGCGCAATGACGCGGCCGCCGGTGAGGATCGCAAGGTCCTCCATCATGGCCTTGCGCCAATGGCCGTATTCCGGCGGATGCACCACGAGATACTTGCCGGGCCCGTTCTTGCCGAGCAGCGTGACCACGACGTCCGGCGACATCTCCTCGGCGACGATCAGCAGCGGCCTGCCCTGCTTTTCGGCGATGGCCCGGGCCGCGTCGAGCGCCTTCGGCTCCTTGATCTTGAGATCGGTCATCAGGATCAGCGGCCGCTCGAGCACCACCTCCATCTTGTCCTGGTCGGTGACCATGTGGTGCGAAAGGTAACCTCGGTCGAAGGACATGCCCTCGACCACGTCCAGCGTGGTGTCCCTCGTCACGCTGAAGTCTGTGGTGATGACACCGTCGGCGCCGACGCGCTCATAGGCTTCCGCGACCAGGCTGCCGAGCCTCGGATCCGTCGCGGCGATATTGGCGACGGCGGCCAGATTGCCGTTGGACCGGGCCGGCTTCGCCGACGCCTTCAGCGCCTGGACGACCCTTGCCACCGCAAGGTCGATGCCCCTGACCAGATCGACGGATTTGGCGCCGCGCTCGTTGGCTTCGACG
The DNA here is from genome assembly GCF_003997225.1 of Mesorhizobium sp. M2C.T.Ca.TU.002.02.1.1. Lineage (NCBI taxonomy): Bacteria > Pseudomonadati > Pseudomonadota > Alphaproteobacteria > Hyphomicrobiales > Phyllobacteriaceae > Mesorhizobium > Mesorhizobium sp. M2C.T.Ca.TU.002.02.1.1. The sequence continues at coordinate 5,406 of NZ_RZTO01000287.1, read as the reverse complement.
CCGTTCTGCACGAGAGCGTTGGCGAGTACGATCGCGGTCGTGGTGCCGTCGCCGGCGACTTCGTTGGTCTGCATCGACACTTCGCGCACGACCTGAGCACCCATGTTCTCGAACCGGTCATGCAGCTCGATCGAAGCGGCGATCGACACGCCGTCGCGGGTGACGATGGGCGTGCCGATCGGGCGATCGATCATGGCGTTCATACCGCGCGGCCCGAGCGTCGGCTCGACGGCGGCGGCGAGCTGGTGGACGCCCCTGGCGAGCGCGCGGCGGGCATGTGAGTTGTGGATCAATAATTTGGGCATGGCTCCTCCTTCGCCGTGGAACGGCGCTTGTTGCGGCCTCGTTGCGGAGGCTGTTCTTCAGCTATGTGCCGGACGGCTCGCGCAGTCCCGGGGCGGCACGCGGTCCAGGATGAAGTCGACCAGCGTCGGTTCGCCGTCCACCACCTCCAGTTCCTTGTAGCGCGTGGTCTTCAGTCCACGGCACAGCGCGCCGTTGAACTCCATGTTGATGCGCACGCTTCTGAGCTCGGCGAGATAGGCGCCAAGCGCCTCCGGCGGGATTGGCGATCCCTCCCAGGTGATGAAGACGGGCTCCGTCGGACGCCGGCCGGGCCACCGCACCAGCAAAGCCTCGCGGTATCGCGGCTTCTGCTTGATGGCTTCCTCGCCTTCGAGCCTAGCGGTGTCATAGGCAAGCAGGTCCATGCCGAGGATCTCGCGATCGGTCAGGCCCTGCTTGCGCAGTCCGAGAAGCATAGCCTCCTGGCGCCTCAGATAGGCCTTTCGGGCAAAGGTCTCGCGCAGGCCGGCGATGTCTTCGTCGCCGGCCAGCTCGCCGAAGATCTGGCCGAATGTCTTGCCGGCCTCGACACCGCGGTTGACCTCCTCGGCGAACATGTGGTCGTGCAGCCGGATCCGGTAGGCGGGCGACCAGGACAGCGCGTCGAGCGCCTGGCGCATCCCGTCCAGCATCAGGAAGGCGAAGTTCGGCGAGCACCAATAGGTCGGCAGGCGGAAATCGACCGCCACGGACCCGTCGGCGAGCACCTCGGCCCGCTCGACGAAGCCCATCTCGGTCACCGGCTCGTCGAGTTCGGGATCGTTGACGCCTTCCAGGCTCCGCCAGAGCTCGCTCTGGCGGTCGCCTCGCAGATCGGCCACGCTCATCGCCGTCACTCCGCCGCGATCCGCAGCGGCGATTTCGCGAGCGCCGCCTTCTTGGCCGCCACGTCGATGTCGTAGAGCCGTGCCGCGTTGAGGCCGAGGATCTTCTCCTTGATCTCGTCGGTCAGCTGAACGCCCCGCTCGGCCGCGATGTCCTCGGGGATCTGGTAGGCCCAGAGCTTCTCGACGAGCCAGCGCGGTGTCCAGATGCCGTAGTCCGATCCGAAGAGAAGCTTGTCCGGGCCGAGCCAGTAGAGCAGTTCGGCGATCACCTCGCCGAAATAGCGCGGCCGGTTGTGGATGAACGGCAAGGCGACCGCCAGTCCACCATAGACGTTGGTTTCCTGCACCGCGACCCAGCAGAAATCGTCGAGCCTGGGCAGTCCGCAATGCTCGATGATCCAGTTGAGGCCCTGGAAGTCCGTGGCGGCATGGTCGACGTCATGGACGTCGAAGGAATCCTTGGCCAGCGGAATGATCGTCGGTCCCTTGTGGACGTGGATATTCTTGATGCCGAGCTTCTCGCAGAGCTCGAAACACCGGTAGGCATCGGGATCGTTCAACCGCCAGCCCTTGGAGGCTCCGTTCCATTCGGCCGTGTACATCTTCACGCCCTGAATGTCGTAGGTCTCCTTCATGTAGTGGATGTATTCGATCGCCTTCTCGCCGTCGCGCGGGTCGAACGAGCCGTTGACGATGAAGCGCTCGGGATAGCGTTTGGCGACTTCCGCGTTGCGCTCGATCGTGTTGAAGCCGTTCTTGTAGAAATCCTTCAGATAGGTCGACTGGATGATCGCCACGTCGTCCGGGCCGTTGATGAAAAGGTCGCTGTAAAGATCGTCGGCGCTGTATTTCTCGAACTTCTCCTTCGGCCAGTATTCCTCTTTCGGGCTGAGGAACGTGTGATAGCCGTAGAAGCAGTCGATGAACTGCTTGCCGTGGATGTTGCGCTGGTTCTCGGGGCTGCCGTCCCAGAAATGGGTATGGCCGTCGACCACGAAGATTTCCTTGCCTTCCGGTGTGATGAACATGTTTCTTGCTCCGCAAGTCGGATTGATTGGTCGGCGCGCCGCGGAAGCGCGGCGCGCCCGTCTCGTGACGTGCTCAGATGAACTCGAAGACCTCGTCCATATTGCCGAAGAGGATCACCGTGTTGTCGTCGACGCGGACCATGCGGCCGTAATGGGTCGACGTGTTCACCTCGAAGATTTCGGCGGTCATCTCGCGGCCGAGATATTCGCTGATCTCGTCCATCTTGAAGATCAGCTTGCCATGGCCGTCGATGCGGATGAGCGCCGGCTGGTAGGTGATGGTGACGCCGGGCTTCTTGCCCATGAATTCGGCGATGGCGCGCGCCTCGACGGAGTCGTTCATGGTGACGCCGCACTGGTCCGAGATCGTCTGCTCGAAAGTGATGTCCTTCATCGACTTGAAGATGTTGTCGTGCGAGGCATCGCGGGCTGCTGTTGACATGTTCTTGTCTCCTGTTTGCGGTTAGCCGTTGAGGCCGAGTTCGCCGAGGATCCTGGCGATGCGCTCCTGGGACTGGGCCCGCACGTCATCGAAGGAGATCGGCTTGGAGTGCGGCGCCGACCAGATCGGCTGCAGGCCCTGCGCGGCCTTGTCGGCGAGCGCGCGGTGCTTCTTCAGCCAGCCCTTGAAGAGCTTCTGGTTCGCGGCCGCGTGCTTCTCGTCATGCGCGAGCAGGTAGATGAGGTCGATCGTGTTCGCGAGGTTGCGCTCGTAGTCGGCCTCGGCCGCTGAGATCACCGCCGGCGTGATGAAGTCGTGGTTGGCGGCCGCGACCTGCATCAGGAAGCCCGACCGGAACAGTTCGCCCACCAGCGGCTCGAAGACGATGTTGATGGCGAAGTACTGCTCCAGATAGTCGGCGGTCCCCATGATCGTCTCGACCGCCTCGCGGGTGCCCTGCCAGACGCCGTCCTCGAGCCAGGCCTGCTTGCCGAGCTCGTCGTTCCAGCCGGGAATGTCCATGCCGATCTCGGCGAGGTAGAGGGTGATGTCCTGCGCCAGCCGGAGCTTGTAGGAGGAATTGGTCAGCGTGGCGTTGTTGATCATCTGGGTGTAGCCGTAGCGCTGCGCCTGCATCAGCGAGGTGCCAAGGCCGAACTCGGCGTGTTTCCAGGCGCCGAGATGCGTCTGGAGGATCTTCGCCCACACCTTGTCGAAGGACTTCGGAGCGCCCGACTTGCGGCCGTTGGCGATGACGCTCTGCACCATCGTCTCGATCCGCGACTGGCGCTGGTAGTGGGTGCGCTCCCACTCCTGGTCCGGAGCGCGGAAGGCATGCCAGTTCGAGCTCTGGGCGGCGGTGTTGTCCTTGACATAGGCACCCTTGCCGTTGGCGAAGGAAATGATCCAGTTCTGGATCAGGTAACGCTCCGGATCGGGCTGGACATCGACGGTGACGTCCTCGTAATGCGTCGCCCTTTGACCTCTCGGGTCGAAGTAACGGTACTTACGGCTATCGGAGTCGGCGAAGATCGCGGCGCCCGCGGCTCCCGACCCTACTGAACTCGATATGGCTGGCATTTCTCTCTCCCTTGGTTTCAGTTGCTGGTGAAGCCGCCGCGGCGGTCTCAATGTCCCGGCGTGCCGGCGCCGGAAGACGTGGTGGTGAAGCGATCGAAGAAGATGCGCTCCACCTCGAAGCCGTTCATGAACAGGACTGGCTGCAGCGCATCGATCATGGGTGGCGGGCCGCAGGCGTAGACGTCGCCCTGCCCGTCGATGGCTAGCTCCTTGAGCTTGGCGTCGACACGCTCATGCACGAAGCCGCGCTCGCCCTGCCACGAGGCGTCGCCGTTGACGTGCGACAGGACCGGAATGAAGCTGAGCTCTGGATACCGTTCGGCGAGTTCGGCGATACGGTCGAGGTAGAACAGGTCGTCCTGGGTGCGCGCGCCGTAGAAGAAATAGACCGGCCGCTTCTCGCCGCTGGCGAGATGGTCGTTGAGGATCGACCACACCGGCGACATGCCGGAGCCGGCGCCTACGAGGACGATGGGACCTTTGCGGTCCTCGCGCCGGAAGCAGGTTCCATAGGGTCCGACGACGGTGACCTCGGCTCCGGCCCGGATTCCTCCGGAATCGAGTTCTCCTGAGAACTTTCCTTCGGGGTATTTCTTGATGATGAAGGAGAGCTTTTGGGCTTCGTCCGGCGTATTTGCCATGGAGAACGAGCGCGTAATCGTCTCCCCTTTTTGCGTGGTGACCGTGATGTCGACATATTGTCCGGCCCAGAACTTGATCGGGGAGTTGAGCTCGATTTGGATGCCGCGGATGTCGTGCGTCAGCTTCTCGACATTGGCGATGCGGCCCTTGAAGGTCTTCACCGCGATCGATTTCGAAAGCACCTCCTCGTCATAGTTGAGGAGCTCGACCTCCATATCGGAATAGGCGATCGACCGGCACAGAAGGATGTGGCCGGTTTCCTTTTCCATGTCGTTGAGCGCGAAGGTCGAATATTTCAGCATGTCGACCTCGCCGTCGCGCAGCACGCATTTGCAGGCCGAGCACTGGCCTTCCTTGCAGCCATGCGGCAATGCGATTCCCTGGCGGAATGCCGCGTTCAGCACCGTCTCGCCGTTCTCGACCTCGAACTCGACCCCGACCGGCTCAAGACGCACTGTGTGAGCGCCGCTCATCGTTTCTCCTCCCAAAGCTCCGCCGCTGCCCGCCCAACGGGACGGGATCGGCCGTGTCTGCTTGAGAGGGAGACCCCGGAAGGGCCTCCCTCCCCGCAATTGCGGTTTAGTTGCAGGCGTTGATGGTGAAGCCGGCGCGGTATTCGGCGAGATGCTTCTCGCGGTCCGCGGGGCTCATCTCGCGCAGCAGCGTCAGCGGCGACTGCAGCGTGTGGCCGCGCACGTCGTCGAGCGTCCACATCTCCTTGTCGTCGAAGCGCAGATGCGGCTGCGGCACCAGCGTCTTGCCGTCGGACCGGACGAAGTTCAGGTCCTTGATGGCGTCGGCCAGATCCCAGCCGTGATAGAGCGTCTCCCACTCGCGCTTGCCGCTGAAGCGGCCCATCGCGGGCGTCGGACGGCCCTGGTATTCGTCGGCGAACGCCTCGACGACGGTCCAGCGATCGAGCTCGTGGGCGAAGGTGTAGAGCTTGCCGTCGATCTCGTCGGTGACGATGTCCTCGCGGATGAGGCAAGGCACCAGGCACGACCAGCAGCGATGCGGATAGACGTAGCCGACGGCCTCGTTG
>NZ_RZTO01000286.1:0-6949 GCF_003997225.1 Mesorhizobium sp. M2C.T.Ca.TU.002.02.1.1 | reverse complement strand
GTATCGGGTCAACCCGTCATGACAGCATCGCCGGATGAAGCGGGGGCGGTTTTGCCTCCAAATTTGCCGCGCCGAGATTTCGAGGAATGAGATGACGGTGAAGCCCCTCTATCGACGTGTCGTGCTGAAAGCGTCTGGCGAAGCGTTGATGGGCGAGCAGCATTTCGGCATCGATGTCTCGGTGGTCGACCGCATCGCCGCCGACATTGCCGAGGCCCGCGCGCTGGGCGTCGAAGTCGGCGTCGTCATCGGCGGCGGCAACATCTTTCGCGGCGTGGCCGTCGCCTCGAAGGGCGGCGATCGCGTCACCGGCGATCACATGGGCATGCTTGCCACCGTCATCAATTCGCTGGCGCTGCGCACTTCGCTGAACAAGATCGGCGTCGACGCCGTCGTGCTTTCGGCGATCGCCATGCCGGAGCTTTGCGAGAGTTTTTCGCAGCGCCAAGCGACCGCCTATATGAACCAGGGCAAGGTGGTCATCTTCGCCGGCGGCACCGGCAATCCGTTCTTCACCACCGATTCGGCCGCGGCTCTTCGCGCCGCCGAGATCGGCGCCGATGCGCTGTTCAAGGGCACTCAGGTCGACGGCGTCTATTCGGCCGATCCCAAGAAGGACCCGAACGCGGTCCGCTTCGACCGCATCAGCCACGCCGAAGTCATCAAACGCGGGCTTGCGATCATGGATACGGCAGCGATTGCACTTGCGCGCGAAAACAACATTCCGATAATCGTCTATTCGATCCACGAAAAAGGTGGTTTCGGCGATATTCTGAGGGGCGGCGGCCATTGCACGGTCGTCACGGACAAGTAACAGGCGCCAGGATCCGTCAAACGACTGCGGAACCGCGGACCGAATAACGATAGAAACAGTGAACCCGGCGAACGGGTCGAGGAGATGATCATGAGTGGCGAGTACGAAGACCTGAAGCGACGCATGGACGGGGCGATCGCCGCCTTCAAGCACGACCTGGCTTCGCTGCGCACCGGCCGGGCCTCCAGCAACCTGCTCGACGCCGTCCAGGTGCAGGCCTACGGCACGGCAATGCCGATCAACCAGGTCGCCAACGTCTCGGTGCCGGAGCCGCGCATGATTTCGGTGTCGGTCTGGGACAAGTCGATGGTCAGCGCGGTCGACCGCGCCATCCGCGAAGCCAATCTGGGCTTCAACCCGATCGTCGACGGCACCACGCTCAGGATCCCGTTGCCCGAGCTCAACGAGCAGCGCCGCAAGGAACTGGTCAAGATCTCTCATGGTTATGCCGAGAACGCGCGCGTCGCGGTGCGCCATGTCCGCCGCGACGGCATGGATTTCCTCAAGAAGGCCGAGAAGGATGGCACCATCGGCGAGGACGACCAGCGCAAGCGGTCCGACCAGGTCCAGAAGCTGACCGACGAGATGATCAGCACCATCGATCACCTGCTTTCCGATAAGGAAGCTGAAATCATGCAGGTTTAGGGTCGGGTTTTCCGACTCGAAAGCGAGACTATGGCAACGCCCGCGCATGTCGCGATCATCATGGATGGGAATGGACGCTGGGCCAAGGCGCGGGGTCTGCCGCGGCTTGCCGGGCACCGCGCCGGGGTCGAGGCCTTGCGCAAGACGGTCCGCGCCGCGCCCGAGCTCGGCATCTCCTATCTGACTGTCTACGCCTTTTCGTCGGAGAACTGGTCGCGGCCGAAATCCGAGGTCAGCGACCTCATGGGGCTTTTGAAGCTGTTCATCCGCCGCGATCTCGCCGAATTGCATCAGAACGGGGTGCGGGTGAGGGTGATCGGCGACAAGGAGGGGCTGCAGCCCGACATCAGGGGGCTGCTGCAGGAGGCCGAATCGCTGACCGCCGGCAACGAGGCGCTGACGCTGGTGATCGCCTTCAACTATGGCGGCCGTGACGAGATCGTGCGCACGGCGCGCAAGCTGGCGGATGCTGTCGCGCGCGGCGACATGGCGAGCGAGGGGATTACGGCGGAAAGCTTCGCCGCGTCGCTCGATACAAAGGGCATTCCCGATCCAGAGCTGGTGATCCGGACCAGCGGCGAGCTCAGGCTGTCGAACTTCCTTCTCTGGCAGGCCGCCTATAGCGAGCTTGTCTTCCTGCCTTGCTATTGGCCGGACTTCAGCCGCGAGCATCTGGCAGACGCCTTGCGCGACTTTGCCGGCCGTGAACGACGCTTCGGCGGGCTCGCCGCCCGCGATGTCGCGCTCTAGGCGCCGCCGCGCATGAGCAACCTTCAGCTGCGCGTCATCTCGGCAATCGTGATGGCGGCTCTGACGCTTGCGCTCACCTGGCTCGGCGGATTGCCGTTCCGGGTGTTCTGCGGGGCAATCGCGGCGCTGATCTTCTATGAATGGACGCGCATGGCCCGCCCCGGCAACGGCGCGGCTCTCGGCTTCCTGCCCGAGGCACTGATTCTGATCTTCATCGGCGCGCTGATCGCCGGCCTGCCGGCCTTGTGGCTGCTTTTCCTTGTCGCGATCCTTGTGGCGGTCGCGGCCATCGCCGCCCGGATCAAGGGGGCAGCGCATTGGGACGCCTCCGGGGTGGCCTACGCGGCTCTGTCCGGCTTTTCACTCGCCTATCTCCGTGACGACAATCATTCCGGGCTGATTGCGATTCTCTTCCTGTTCGCCGTGGTCTGGGCGACCGACATAGCGGCCTATTTCGTCGGCCGCGCCGTCGGCGGCCCGAAGCTCGCGCCGTCGATCTCGCCCGGCAAGACGCAGAGTGGCGCGCTGGGCGGCGCGGTCGGCGGCATTATCGCCGGAGTTTTGCTCGCAATCGCGGCCGGCGCCGGCAATCTCATCCAGCTCGGCCTCGTCGCGCTGGCGCTTTCGATCGTTTCGCAGATTGGCGACCTGTTCGAATCCTGGGTCAAGCGCCGGCACGGCGCTAAGGATTCCAGCAATCTCATTCCCGGCCATGGCGGCGTCATGGACAGGGTGGATGGGCTTGTCGCGGCCGCGTTCGCGCTGTACGTCATGGGCTGGATCGCGGCGGGCGCCGAGCATCCGGCACTGGGGCTGTTTCCGAACTGAACGACGCAGCGGTAAGGCGAAAAATGGCGCGCGCCACGGATTCGCCCGGATTGATGCCACAGTCGCGGTGGAATGTCGCGTGTGGGCGAATTTGAGGGCATGACTTGAACGACATCTTTCACGCGGTCTTCAGCACGCAAGGCTTCGTCCTTGGCACGCTCGTGCCGTTTCTGTTCGTGCTGACCGTGGTCGTGTTCGTCCACGAGATGGGCCACTATCTGATCGGCCGCTGGTGCGGCATCGGCGTGAAGGCTTTTTCCATCGGCTTCGGCCCCGAGCTTTTCGGATTCAACGATCGCCACGGCACGCGCTGGAAACTTTGCGCCATTCCGCTTGGCGGCTACGTCAAATTCGTCGGCGACATGAATGCGACGTCGAGCCAGCCGAGCACGGAAGAGCTCGAATCGCTGACTGACGCCGAGCGCGAGGTCGCCTTTCACACGCAACCCATCTGGAAGCGCGCCGCTACCGTCGTCGCGGGGCCGCTGTTCAATTTCCTGCTGACGATCGCCGTGTTCGCGGTGCTGTTTTCCGTCTATGGCCGCCCGGTCCTGGAGCCGACCGTGGCCGAAGTCACCGCCGGCAGCCCGGCGCAAAAAGCCGGAATCCAGCCAGGCGACCGATTCGTCAAAGTCGACGGCAGCAAGGTGGAAACCTTCGCCGACGTGCAGCGGCTGGTTTCGGGCCGCGCCGGCGACGCCATCACCTTCACCATGCTGCGTGACGGCAAGGAAATCGACGTCACGGCCACCCCGGAGCCCATGGAGCAGCAGGATGCGCTGGGCAACAAGGTCAAGGTCGCGGTGATCGGCGTCGTCAACAACGCCGAGCTCGGCCAGCCACGCCTGATCTCCTACACACCGGCCGGCGCCTTGGCAGCGGCGGTCCAGGAAACCGGGCATGTGATCGAACGCACAGGCCAGTTCCTGCAGCGCTTTGCGCTTGGACGCGAGGACAAATGCCAGTTGGGCGGTCCGATCAAGATCGCGAAGATGTCGGGCCAGGCAGCCAAGCTCGGCTTCGAATGGCTGGTGCAGCTTGTTGCATTTCTGTCAGTCGGAATAGGATTTCTCAATCTCCTGCCGATTCCCCCTCTCGACGGCGGCCACCTGTTGTTCTACGGCGTGGAGGCCGTCATAAGGCGGCCGGTTTCGGAGCGGATGATGGAGATGGCCTATCGAACCGGGCTGTTCCTGGTGCTCGGATTCATGGGCTTCGTGTTTTGGAACGATCTGTTTGGGTGCTGAAATCATGAAGAAATTTGGCTTCAGCGCCGGTCATATTGAGATGCCGTTTACCATGCGTGGGGATATGCGTGACGCGAAAGCCACGCGGTACGGTTAAGTAAATACAAATTAACCGGGAGCCTTGCGTGTAGGGAAAATCCGGTTAATACGGTAAGGGAAAATACCGCACGTCCGGTTTTCTCGCCGTGGGGACTACGAGAAAAAGGTACAAAAGCCCGATGAAGGCAGCATCCAAGTTTCTGAGCGCCGCTTCCGCGGCGGCTTTGTCCGCCGCTCTGGTCGTGCCAGGCGCGCTCGCAGTGCAGTTGGCCGCCACATCCGTGGCCGAGGCCGCGGTCATTTCGCGGGTCGAGGTCAGCGGCAACCAGCGCGTCGACGCCGAGACCATCCGCAATTACATCGCGATCAAGCCGGGCAAGCCTTTCTCCAGTTCCGATATCGACGACGCCGTCAAGGCGCTGTTCGGCACCGGGCTGTTCTCGGACGTCCAGATCAACCAGGTCGGTTCGAGCCTGGTCGTCAAGGTTTCCGAATACAAGGTCGTCAACCAGGTCCTGTTCCAGGGCAACAAGAAGCTGAAGGACAACGCGCTGCAGGCCGCTATCCAGCTGAAGCCGCGCGCGACCTTCTCGCAGCAGGCGCTGGACGCCGATGTCGAGGCGGTCAAGACGGCTTATAAGCGCATTGGCCGTGACGACGCTGCGGTGACCACGCAGATCATGGATCTCGGCGACAACCGCGTGAACGTGGTCTTCAACATCAACGAAGGCGGCCGCACCCAGATCGCGGCGATCAATTTCGTCGGCAACCACGCCTATTCCAGCCGCCGCCTGTCGGACGTCATCAACACCAAGCGCTCGTCCTGGCTGTCCTTCGTGCTGCGCGACGACGTCTATGACGAGGACAAGCTGCGCGCCGACCAGGAGCTGCTGCGCCGCTTCTACTACAATCACGGCTATGCCGATTTCCAGGTCGTCTCCGCCGTCGGCGAGCTTGACGACACCACCAACAAATACACGGTCACCATCACCGTGCAGGAAGGCGACCGCTACTCGTTCGGCGACGTCAGCGTGGAAAGCACCATCCCCGAAGTCGATTCGAAGTCGCTGGAATCAGTGGTCGAAACCCATAAGGGGGACGTCTACAACGCCAAGGACGTCGAGGATTCGATCGTCGCCTTGACCGAGAAGGTCGCGGGCTCGGGCTATGCCTTCGCCCAGGTGACGCCGCGCGGCGACCGCAATTTCGAGAACCACACCATCTCGGTCGTCTACACCATCGACCAGGGCACCAAGGCCTATATCGAGCGTATCGAAATTCGCGGCAACGACCGCACGCGCGACTATGTCATCCGCCGCGAATTCGATGTCAGCGAGGGCGACGCCTTCAACCAGGTCCTCATCCAGCGCGCGAAGAAGCGGCTGGAAAACCTTGATTACTTTCAGTCCGTCGACATTTCGACGGTTCCGGGCTCGGCGCCCGACCAGGTCGTGCTCGTGGTCAACGTGGTCGAGAAGTCGACCGGCGAATTCTCGGTCGGCGCCGGCTATTCGACCGGCGGCGACACGCCCGGGCCGTCGATCGAGGGTTCGATCACGGAGCGCAACTTCCTCGGCCGCGGCCAGTACATCAAGCTGTCGGCCGGCGGCGGCAAGAATTCGCGCGACTTCGCCCTGTCCTTCACCGAGCCCTATTTCCTCGGCCGGCGCATCGCTGCGGGCTTCGATATCTACAAGTCGACCCGCGAATACGATCACTACGACACGGACACCACCGGCGCGACCGTTCGCTTCGGCTTGCCGATCACCGACAATATTTCGACGCAGCTGGCATACAATATCTCGCAAGAGAAGTACTCGCTGGCGGACAATTGCACGACCAACGGCCAGTATGATAACACCAAATGCACCATCTCCCAGGCTATTCGGGACGGTGTTGCGGAAAGTCCTTGGCTCAAGTCGTCGGTCAGCCTCGGTTTGGTCTACAACACCATCGACGACATGAAGAACCCACATGAGGGCCTTTATATCACCGGTACGACCGAGTTTGCTGGCTTGGGCGGCGACGCCAAGTGGGTCAAGGTGACCGGGCGCGCAAGCGTCTACCAGACTTTGTCGGAGCAGCTTGATATCGTCGGTTTGGTCTCGGGCGGAGCAGGTTACATTGCGGGCTACGGCAGTGGCGATCTCCGTATCTTCGATATGTTCCAGAGCAACGATCGCATGATCCGCGGCTTCGAGTATGGCGGCATCGGTCCCGTGGCTAATGACAGCAGCGGTGATCACCTTGGCGGCACGACTTATTTCAATGCCTCCGCGGAAGCCCAGTTCCCGCTACCGGTCATTCCGGAAAGCTTCGGCTTGCGCGGTGCTGTGTTTGCCGATGCGGCGACGCTCTATGGCAACAAGCTTGAAGATGTAGCCGCGAATTCAGTCGGCATGAAGCTGCGCGCCTCGGTCGGTGTCGGCCTGATGTGGGCTTCGCCGTTCGGCCCGATCCGCATCGACTATGCGATCCCGGTCAAGAAAGAGTCGAGCGACAACGTGCAGGAATTCAACTTCGGTATCGCGACCCGCTTCTAATGTCGTGGTTGCGATCGTTCCGGGCCGGTTGACGGCCCGGAGTGGACTGATCCGACCCAGCTGGATATTGCTTCTGGAATGAC
>NZ_RZTO01000285.1:0-6950 GCF_003997225.1 Mesorhizobium sp. M2C.T.Ca.TU.002.02.1.1 | reverse complement strand
CTGCATAGCCAAAGCACCGCCGAGGCGACTTCCTCCGGCTGGACGAAACGCCCCTGCGGGTTCGTCGCCGCGAGGTTCGCGCGCGCCTCGTCGGCGGAACGTCCCGTCTTCTCGACGATGCGCTGAACGGATTCTTCCAGCATCTCGGTCTCGACGAAGCCCGGGCAGACGGCGTTGACGGTGACTCCGGATTTGGCGGTCTCGGCGGCCAAAGCCCGTGTCAGTCCGACGACGCCGTGCTTGGCGGCGACGTAAGGAGCGACATAAGCGTAGCCCTTCAAGCCGGCAGTGGAGGCGACGAAGACAATGCGTCCGACCTTCCGCGCCAGCATGCCGGCCAGTGCCGGCTTCACCGTCAGGAAGGCGCCGGTGAGGTTGACGTCGAGCGTGCGCTGCCAGTCGGCCAGCGTGGTCTTGTGCGCCGGCGCGCTGCCCGCCATGCCGGCATTGGCGACGACGATATCGAACGGTCCGCGCACGGCTTCGGCTTTCTCGTAGAGAGCCGCCAGCTCGGCTTCGTCGGTGACATCGGCGGCGATGGCGAAGATGCGACCGTTTTCCTTCGCGACCTCTGTGAGCGCAGCCTCGCGCCGCCCGCAGATGGTGACGGCAACGCCTGCTTCCGCGAGTGCCAGCGCGATGGCCTTGCCGACGCCGGAACCGCCGCCGGTCACCAGCGCATGCTTGCCAAGGATTGCCTGCGCGGCGCTCATACCTTGAGCCCCGCTGCAGCTTCGCGCTCGGCCAGCCGGTAGATCTGGTCGCGTCCGGGCAGATAGGGATCTGGCCATTTGACGCCGCGGTCGCCGAGCGTCACCGCCGCGTGCAGCGTCCAGTAGGGGTCGGCAAGATGCGGCCTTGCCAGCGCTACAAGATCGGCGCGGCCGGCCATCAGGATCGAGTTGGCATGGTCCGGCTCATAGATGTTGCCGACCGCCATCGTCGCCATGCCGACCTCGTTGCGGATACGGTCGGAAAACGGCGTCTGGAACATGCGGCCGTAGACTGGCTTGGCGGCGATGGTGGTCTGCCCGGCCGACACGTCGCAGAGATCGATGCCCGCCTGATGGAGCAGCCTGGCAATCTCGACCGCATCGGCCGGCGTGACGCCTTCGATGCCGACCCAGTCATTGGCCGAAATACGCATCGAGATAGGCTTCTCGGCCGGCCACACCGCGCGCACCGCGTGGAAAATCTCCAGCGGGTAGCGCATCCGGTTCTCCAGCGAGCCGCCATATTCGTCGGTGCGGCGGTTTGTCAGCGGCGTGATGAAGGCGGAAAGCAGGTAGCCGTGCGCGGCATGGATCTCCAGCATGTCAAAGCCGCAGCGCTCGGCCATCTCAGCCGAAGCGACGAACTGATCGCGCACCATATCCATGTCGGCACGGTCCATCGCCTTCGGCATCTGGTTCTTCGGCGACCACGGCACGGCCGACGGCGCCATCACCGGCCAGTTGCCGGAGGTGAGCGGCTCGTCCGTTCCTTCCCAGCCGAGGCGGGTCGAACCCTTGGCGCCGGAATGGCCGATCTGGGCGCAGATCTTTGCCTCAGTCTCCGCATGGACGAAATCGACCAGCCGCTTCCAGGCGACTTCGTGTTCCGGCTTGTAGAAGCCGGGGCATCCGGGCGTGATGCGTCCCTCGGGGCTGACGCAGGTCATCTCGATATAGAGGAGGCCGGCGCCGCCCTTGGCGCGCTCGGCATAGTGAGAAAAATGCCAGTCGGTCGGGCAGCCGTCGACGGCCTTGTATTGCGCCATCGGCGACACGACGATGCGGTTGGTGAGCGCCATGTCGCGCAGCTTGAACGGCGCGAACATCGGCGCGCGGCGTAAGCTGTTGCCGCCGGCGCCGGCCTTGCGCTGGAACCACTCCTCGGCCCCCGCAAGCCATTCGGCGTCGCGCAGGCGCAGGTTCTCGTGGCTGATGCGTTGCGAGCGGGTGAGCAGCGAATAGTTGAACTGAACTGGATCAAGCCCGAGATATCGTTCGACTTCCTCGAACCATTCCAGCGAATTGCGCGCCGCCGATTGCAGCTTCAGCACCTCGGTGCGCCGCGCATCCTCATATTTGCGGAAGGCCGCTTCGAGGTCGGGCTCGGACTCGACATAATCCGCGAGCGCCACCGCGCTTTCCAGCGCCAGCTTGGTGCCGGAGCCGATTGAGAAATGCGCCGATGCCGCGGCATCGCCCATCAGCGCCAGGTTCTTGTAGGACCAGCGCTCGCACAGCACGCGTGGGAAATTGATCCAGGCCGAACCACGGATGTGGTTGGCGTTGGTCATCAGCGGATGACCGCCGAGATGTTTTGCGAAAATGCGCTCGCAGACCGCGATCGATTCCTGCTGCGTCATCTGGCCGAAGCCGAAAGCGTTCCAGGTCTGCTCGCTGCATTCGACGATGAAGGTCGCGGTCTCGCTGTCGAACTGGTAGGCATGCGCCCACACCCAGCCATGCTCCGTCTTCTCGAAGATGAAGGTGAAGGCATCGTCGAATTTCTGCGTGGTGCCCAGCCACACGAACTTGCATTTGCGGGTGTCGATGTCCGGCTTGAAGACGTCCGCGAAGGCCGCGCGCGACTTCGAGTTCAGTCCGTCGGCGGCGACCACCAGGTCGTGCGTTTCCATGAAGGGTTTCGGGTCGGAAATCTCGGTCTCGAACATCATCTTGATGCCGAGCTCGCGGGCGCGCCGCTGCAACAGGATCAACAGCCGCTTGCGGCCGATGCCGCAGAAGCCGTGGCCGGAAGACACCGTGCGCACGCCGTCATGGATGACGGCGATGTCGTCCCAATAGGCGAAATGCTTCTTGATCCAGACGGCGCTGACCGGGTCGTTTTTGGTCAGGTTCTCCAGCGTCTCCGCCGACAGCACCACGCCCCAGCCGAACGTGTCGTCCGGGCGGTTGCGCTCATAGACAGTCACCTCATGCGCGGCGTCGCGCAGCTTCAGCGAGATGGCAAAGTAGAGTCCGGCCGGTCCGCCGCCGAGAACCGCAACCTTCATGTCTTGCGATCTCCTCTTCGCATAGGAAGTCGCCGGCGGAGCCGGCGATCCCAAAAGTCAGTATCGCGCCGACATGCAATTATTTCAAGCTTGAAGTTTCATAATTGAATGATTGTCACCGGCGCGATTGGTTCTTCACTTCGTCGGGTCCTTCGGGCTCCACAGCACCGTCTCGGCGCCCTTTTCGTAGGCCATGCCTTCGGGGTAGCTGATCGCCTCCAGCTGCAGCCCCCACGGCGCCTGGAAATAGAGGATGGTCTGGCCGGCGGCCGGGCCTTCCTTCACCGGCAGCGGCCCCATCCTGGTCTTCACGCCCTTGCCCTCGAGATAGGCCTTCGCCGCGGCGACGTCGTCTACATAGAAGGCGATGTGATAGCCGCCGATATCGCTGTTCTTGGGCGTTGCGTCCTTCTGGTCAGGTGCTGTGTATTTGAACAGCTCGATGTTCGATCCGTAACCGCAACGGATCTGGGTGATCTCCTCGATCACCGCCTTCGGATCGACGCCGAGCAGGTCTTGCATGAAAGTGCCCTTGTCGTCGGCGAACGGCCCGAAGGACATCGCCTTCTTGCAGCCGACGACGTTGGTGAAGAAATCGACGGCCTGCTTCATGTCGGGCACGGTGATGCCGGTATGGTCGTGCCCGCGCATACCGGGGATCGAATCCGCCGATGCAGCTCCCATTGCGCCGAACAAAGAGGCCGCGAGGATCGCCGCCTGGACTGCGTATTTCATGTCACCCTCCATTGGCGGGCCGACTTGTCCTGGCGCACATCCGAGGCCCGCTGGTCGGCGTGCGGATATCGAAACTCAATTCATGCCGGCGCTTTCGGCAGCAGCCAGTCCGGATCGATCTCGGGGAGCGGAATGGCGGCGAGCAGGTCGCGCGTGTAGGCCTCCTTCGGGTTGTCGAACAGCGCGTCCGTGGCGCTGGCCTCCACGATCCTGCCCTCGCGCATGACGATGACCTGCTGGCAGAGCCGCCGGATCACCGACAGGTCGTGGCTGATGAAGGCGACCGTCAGCCCCATCTCGGCCGCGAGCTTCTCCAACAAGGTCAGGATCTGCGCCTGAGTCGACACGTCGAGACCGGAGACGATCTCGTCGGCCAGCACGAATTTCGGCGACAGCGCGAGCGCCCGCGCGATGCCGACGCGCTGCCTCTGGCCGCCCGAAAGCTCATGCCGATAGCGGCTGGCGAAGCCCTGCGGCAGGCCGACGCGCAGCAAGGCTTCCGCGACGCGTTCCTTAAGCCGGTCGCCAAGCCCGTTCTGTCGCAAGGGGGCTGCGATGATGTTGAAGATCGTATGCCGCGGGTTGAGCGACGACATCGGGTCCTGGAAGATCATCTGCAGGTCGCGGCGAAGTGGCCTGAGCTCAGCCTCCGAAAGATGGCTGATGTCGCGCCCTTCGAAGCCGATCGCGCCAGCGCTCGGCTCGAGCAGCCGAACCAGCGCGCGTCCGAGCGTCGACTTGCCGGAGCCGGATTCGCCGACGATGCCGGTGACCGATCCCTTGGGCAGGTCGAAGTCGAGCCCTTTCAGGATTTCCGCCAGCGGCGCGCGGCCGATCATCGGCTTGCGCGTCATGTCGGGCAGCGCCACCTTCAGGCCGCGCACGGAAAACAGCGGCTCAGCCATGGCCGGGCCTCCAGTCCTTGTCGGCAGCCGCGATCTCGGCCGTGAGCCCGGCAAGCACGCTCTCGTCCACCGGCTTCAGCGATGCGTAGGGATCGGTGTAGCGCGGCGTCGCCGCGATCAGCGCCCGCGTATAAGCGTGCTGCGGAGCGGCGAAGAGCTGGGCGGTCTCGGCCTCCTCCACCACCTTGCCGGCATAGAGCACCGACACTTTCTGGCTGATCTTGGCGACGACGCCGAGATCGTGGGTGACGAACAGGATCGCCGTGCCATGCTCGCGCTGCAACTGCGCGATCAGCCGCAGGATCTGCTTCTGCACCGTCACGTCCAGCGCCGTCGTCGGCTCGTCGGCGACGATCAGCCTCGGCTCCGCCGCGAAAGCCGCCGCGATCAGCACGCGCTGCCGCATGCCGCCGGAGAGCTCATGCGGATAGCTCTTCAGCACGCGCTCAGGATCGCGGATCTGCACCTCGTCGAGCAATTGGCGGATGCGTGTGTAGGCCCGCTCGCCGCTCCAGCCGAGGATGCGCACCAGCCGGTCGGTCATCTGCGCGCCGACGCGGCGCGACGGGTTGAGCGCGGTCAGCGGATCCTGCGGGATGAGCGCCGTGCGGGCACCGATCAAAGTGCGCCGCGCCTTGGCATCGAGACGGCCGAGATCCTCGCCCTCGATCAGCATCTCGCCTTCGACGACCCGCACGCTTTTCGGCAGCACGCCGAGCACCGCCTTGCCGATCATCGTCTTGCCGGCGCCGCTTTCGCCGACCAGCGCGCGGACTTCACCCGGCTGGACTGCGAGCGAGACCGAGCGCAGCACGCGCTGGCCGTTGGGCAGCACGGCGCTGAGTTCGCGAATGTCGAGGCACGGTTCCATATTGGCGCTCATCGCAGCACCGGATCGAAACGCGCCTTCAGCGCTTCGCCGAACTGGCTGAAGGAAAGCACGGTGAGGATCAGCGTGATCAGCGGGAACACCAGCACCCACCAGGCCTGATGGATCGACAGCCGGCCCTCGGCGATGATGCTGCCCCAGGTCGGATCGTCGGTCGAGATCGACAGGTTGACGAAGGAGAGGATCGCCTCGACGATCACGGCGATGCCCATTTCGAGCGACAGCAGCGCCACCACCGACGGCAGCACATTGGGCAGCACTTCACGCAGCATGATGCCGATGCGGCCATAGCCGGCGATGCGCGCGCTCTCGACATAATCCATGCGCGCCTGGCTCATCGCCTCGGCGCGGATCACCCGGCAGAAGCGCGTCCAGTCGATGATCGCGATGGCGAGGATAACGGAGCTGAGGCCGGTGCCCAGCACCGCCACCAGCAGGATCGCGAACAGCACCGGCGGGAACGCCATCCAGACGTCGACGATGCGCGAGATGATGCGGTCGGCCCAGCCGCCGAAATAGCCGGCGATCAGCCCCAATGCCGAACCGATGAGGCAGGCGGATGTCGCGGCGGCGAAGGCGACGATGAAGGCGATGCGTCCGCCGAAGATCAGCCGCGAGAGAAGATCGCGACCCAGGCTGTCGGTGCCCAGCCAATAGCCGGGCTCGGCGCCGTCCAGCCAGAAGGGCGGCAGGCGCTCCAGCATCAGGTCCTGCGCCAGCGGGTCCTGCGGCGCGATCAGCGGCGCGAAGATCGCCGCGAGCAGCGCCAGCAGAAGCCAGCCGCCGGCCAGCCACAGCCGCGGGCTCAGGCCGCGTCGGGCGATGCGCGCCTCATCCATGACGCAGTCTCGGATTGAGCAGCGCATACATCATGTCGACGGCAAGGTTGATCAGCACAAAGAGCAGCGCGAACACCAGCACGATGCCCTGGATCAGCGGCAGGTCGCGGTTGATGACGGCGTCGATCGCCATGTTGCCAAGGCCCTCATAGGAAAACAGCCGCTCGACGATGACGGTGCCGCCGATGAGGAAGGTGAACTGCACGCCGACCAGCGTCAGCGTCGGCAGCGCCGCATTCTTCAGCGCCTCGCGCAGGATCACCTGAGTTTCCGAAAAACCTTTCACCCGGGCGAGCACGACATAGTCGAGGTCGAGCACTTCCTTCAGCGACTGTTTCAACAGCTGCGCGATGATCGCCGCCAGCGGCAGCGCCAAGGCAACGGCCGGCATCAGCATGTGCTTGATGAGGTCCCAGGTGAGGTCGAAGCGGAGTCTCAAGATACTCTCGACCAGGTAGAACTGGGTGATGAAAGGCAGGTCCAGCTGCGGCGAGACGCGGCCGGAAATGTCGAAGACGGGCACCAGCACGCCGAAGAGCAGGATCAGCACCAGGCCCCAGAGGAAATCGGGGATGGAG